>NZ_JBIQHY010000001.1:17753-145587 GCF_044508335.1 Actinomadura sp. | reverse complement strand
GCACGCTGTACCGCGTGCTCCCGGGGATCGGGTCATGACGGTCCTCGCCCTCGACATCGGCGGCACCAAGTTCGCCGTCGCACGCGTCGACGCCTCCGGCGCGCTGCTCGACCGCGCCGAGCACCCCGTCGGGCAGTCGCCCACCGCCACCCTCCGCGGCCTCGTCGCCGACTTCGCCGACCCGTCCGTCACCGGCGTGGGGATCGGTTCGGCGGGTCCGATCGACGCGGCCGCCGGCACGGTCAGCCCGCTCAACATCCCCCGCTGGCGCGGCTACCCGCTCGTCGCCGCCGTCCAGCGCCTCGTGCCCGGCGTGCCCGTCTCCCTCGCCGGCGACGCCCAGTGCATGGCCCTCGGCGAATGGTGGCGCGGCGGCCACTCCGGCTCGTCCCTGCTCGGCGTCGTCGTGTCCACCGGCGTCGGCGGCGGCCTCATCATCGACGGCCGCCCCTGGACGGGCCGGACCGGCAACGCCGGCCACATCGGCCACGTCCCCATCGACCCCGGCGGCGATCCGTGCGTGTGCGGCGCCCGCGGCTGCCTGGAGACGATCGCCTGCGGCCCCGGCATGGTCCGGTGGGCCCTCGCCCAGGGCTGGACCCTCGCCACCGGCCGCCCCGACGCCAAGGCCCTCGCCGCCGCGGCCCGCGCCGGCGCCCGCGTCCCCCTCGCCGCCTTCCAGCGCGCCGCGAGCGCCCTCGCCACCGCCATCCTCGGCACCGCCGCCGTCCTCGACATCCGCGACGTCGTCATCGGCGGCGGCGTGGCCGCCGCCGGGGACCTCCTCCTCGACCCGCTCCGCAAGACGATCGCCGAGCGCGCCGGCATGCCCCACCTCCGCGACCTGCACGTCACCCCCACCGCCCTCGACCGCGACGCCGGCCTCTACGGCGCCGCCGCCCTGGCCCTCCTCGCCTCCGGCGCGCCCCTCACCCGCCCCCACTGAATCCCACCCTCAACGCTTCCTTAAAGCGGGCATAAGGAGGGGGCGGGAGGGGCCCCGGGGTGCGAGGTTTGCGGCGTGGCACTGCGAATGGGCAAAGACACCGGTTCGTTCGTCCCCGGGATGCCGGGGCGGCGGATGCGCCCCGCGGTGGTCGCCCGGGCCTTCCAGGCGCTGCCGTCCGCGCACCGCGAGATCCTCACCGAGACGGTCTTCCGGGACCGGTCGGTCAACGAGGCCGCCGCCTCCCTGGGGGTGCCGGTCGACGTGGTCAAGGTCCGCGTCTACCACGCGCTGCGCGCGCTGAGCGCGGCCCTGGAGGCGCCGCGCACCACCGTGTGACGTCCGCGGGATCGCGGACCAGCGCGGCGAACGCCCGGACGAGCGGGCCGTCGCGGCTCCAGGCGAGCGCGACGCGCAGCGGCTCCACGTCCGTGAGCGGCACCCAGGCCGGGGCGGGCGCAGTGGCGCGCCATGCCGGACGGCGCGAAGCAGATGAGTTCCGGGCCTGGGAATCGGTGGCCAGAGGGGCCGATTTCGACGAGCAGCCGATAAAAGGGTTGCCGGGGCGGGAACCGTCCGGGCACCATGGGCGTTGTACGGAACGAGACCGGAAGGAGGAGGAAGATGCGTCGCCATCGAATGCACAGCAGCAGCCTTTCCGGTCTCGGGTGCCGTCGGGAGACGTGAGCAGCACGTCCTGACGCAGGCCGCCCGAGATCTCGGGCGGTCTTTTTGCATTCCCGGAGGGTTGGCCGAGTGGAAAGGCAGCGGCCCGCTAAGCCGTGGTCAGGGTCATCCCTGCGCGAGTTCGAATCTCGCACCCTCCGCGCCAGGTGAGGACGCTGGTGTGTCCGGCGGATTCATAACCCGCAGGAGGCAGGTTCGATTCCTGCACCTGGCACGCGATGACAAGTCTCCGTGGCGCAGTGGAGAGCGCGCCGGGTTGCGGACCCGGAGGCCGCAGGTTCGATTCCTGCCGGAGACACGGCCTTCGTGGTGTAGTGGTCTGCACGCCAGGTTGTGGTCCTGGAGGTGTCGGTTCGATCCCGATCGAGGGCCCTTTGTCCTGTGCTGCGCGGCAGATATTGCCCATGCGCTGATTTCCGGTTGCGTTGCGTTTGATCAACGCTGGAAAAGCCTTCCGCATGCACACCTCCTCCCTGCACCCGACGCGGTACCGGTTGCCGGCCCTCGGCCTGCTGGCGGCGCTGGTGCTCGCCGCCTACGGCGGGCCGGTCCGGGCGGACCCCGGCCCCGCCCCCTACCTGGACCCGCACCTGTCCGTCGAGGACCGGGTCGACGACCTGCTCGACCGGATGAGCCTGGACGACAAGCTCGGCCAGATGACGCAGCCGGAGCGCAGGTACGTCACCCCGGCCGAGATCACCCGGTACCGGATCGGGTCGGTGCTGTCCAGCGGCGGGTCGGCGCCCGACCCCAACACCCCGGACGGCTGGGCGGACATGTACGACGGCTTCCAGCGGGCCGCGCTCGCCGGGCCGCTGCACATCCCGATCATGTACGGGGTGGACGCGGTGCACGGCGACAACAACATGGTCGGCGCGACGATCTTCCCGCACGACATCGGGCTCGGCGCGACCCGCGACCCCGCGCTGGTGCGCGAGATCGGCGCCGCGACCGCGGAGGAGATGGCCGGGACGGGCGTCGACTGGAACTTCGCGCCGTGCGTGTGCGTCGCCCGCAATGACCGGTGGGGGCGGACGTACGAGTCGTTCGGCGAGGTGCCCGAGCTGCCGTCGATGATGACGACGATCATCGACGGGCTGCAGGGGGACGAGCTGGGCGGCCCCACGTCCGTCCTGGCCACGGCGAAGCACTACGTGGGGGACGGCGGAACCGAGGGCGGCGACGACCGGGGCGACGCGAAGATCTCGGAGAAGGAGCTGCGCGCGGTGCATCTGCCGCCGTTCGCCGCGGCCGTGAAGCGCGGCGTCGGCGCGGTGATGATCTCCTACAGCTCGTGGAACGGGCTGAAGATGCACCGGAACCGCTACCTGATCACGGACGTGCTGAAGGGCGAGCTGGGCTTCAAGGGGTTCGTCGTGTCCGACTACAACGGCATCGACGAGATCGACGGGAAGCGCGGGTTCACCAAGGACGAGGTCGCGGCCGCGGTCAACGCCGGGATCGACATGGTGATGGTGCCGGCCGAGTGGCGCCGGTTCATCGACTACCTGCGGGACGGGGTGAAGGACGGCGCCGTCCCCATGTCCCGCATCGACGACGCGAACCGCCGCATCCTGACGAAGAAGTTCGAGCTGGGCCTGTTCGAGAAGCCGCTGGCCGACCGCGGCCACCTGAAGACGGTCGGCGACGCCGCGCACCGGAAGCTGGCGCGGCGGGCGGTCGCCGAGTCGCAGGTGCTGCTGAAGAACGACGACGGCGTCCTCCCGCTCGACGACGACGACAAGGTGTTCGTCGCCGGCCGCAGTGCCGACGACATCGGCATGCAGTCCGGCGGGTGGACGATCACCTGGCAGGGCGAGCCCGGCCCGATCACGCCGGGCACGACGATCCTGGACGGCATCCGCAAGGCCGCCGACCCGGACGCGACCGTCACCTACAGCAAGGACGGCACCGGCATCGACTCGTCCTACGACGCGGCGATCGCCGTGGTGGGGGAGACCCCGTACGCCGAGTACCACGGCGACCGGACCGGCGACCTGAAGCTGGACGACACCGACCTGAAGACCATCGACCGGCTGAAGGCCGCCGGCGTCCCGCTGATCGTGGTGCTGGTGTCGGGCCGCCCGCTCGACATCGCCGGGCAACTGCCCGGATGGGACGCGCTCGTCGCGGCCTGGCTGCCCGGCACGGAGGGGGCGGGGGTCGCGGACGTCCTGTACGGAGACGCCGACCCCCGGGGCAGGCTGCCGGTGACGTGGATGCGGAGCAGCGACCAGGAGCCGATCAACAAGGGCGACGGCAAGAAGCCCCTGTTCCCGTTCGGCTACGGCCTCACCTACGACGACGACTGACCGGCGGTCCGGCTCCGGCCATCGGGCGCGCGGAGCCGCCCGCGGTCTCGATCACCCGCGCTGACCTGGCTATCGTTGGCGCTGCCGAGTCGCGCACGGCATAACGCAAGCGTGGTCGATCGCGTCGAGAGGTGCCGTGTCGCAACATCCGCTGCACGGGGGAGACCCGTCCGTGCTCCGCCGCCTCAACTCGGCCGCGACGCTGCGGGAGCTGCGCGACTGCGGCGAGGCGACGCTCTCCGAACTGGCCGGGCGGGTCGGGCTGTCCCGGCCCACGACCGAGGGCGTGCTGGGGGAGCTGATCCGCCGCGGGCTGGTCGCCGAGGGCGCCCCGCGTCCCGGCGCCGGGATCGGCCGCCCCGCCCGCCGCTACCGGTTCCGCGCCGAGGCCGGGCACGCCCTCGGCATCGACATCGACGCGCACCGGGTGCGGCTCCTGGTCGCGGACCTCACCGGCGAGGTCGTCGGCGGGCACGGCGCCGCGCTGGACGTCCGCGCCACGCCCGGCGAGCGGATCGCGGCGGTGCGCGCGGCGGTCAGCGCCTGCCTCGGCGCGGTGCGGATACCCCGGCGGTCGCTGTGGGCGGTCGGGGCCGGCACCCCCGGCGTGGTCGCGCCGGACGGGACGGTCACGTCCTGCACCGCCGTGCCCGGCTGGGAGGGCGTCCGGCTCGGGCGCGAGCTGGGCCGCTCGTTCCGCTGCCCCGTCCTGGTGGAGAACGACGCGAACCTCGCCGCGCTGGCCGAACGGTGGCGCGGCGCCGCCCGCGACGCCGACGACGTCGTGTGCGTGTACGCCGCGCTGCACACCGGGACGGGCGCGCTGATCGGCGGGCGCCTGCACCGGGGCCGCTGGGGCGCCGCCGGGGAGATCGGGATGCTGCCCGAGATGGGGCTGCGCGACACCGCGGCGGCGCTGGGCGGGGACGCCTCGCTGGACCGGGCGGCCCGCGTCCTGGACGCGGCGGCCCGCGGCGACGCCGAGGCGGCGGCCCTGGTGAACGCGCTCGCCGCGCGGATGGCGCGGGGCGTCGCGGCGATGGCCCTCGCGCTCGACCCCGAGATGATCATCGTGGGCGGTCCGCTGGCCCGCTCCGGCGGCCCGCTGGTCGCGGAGCTGCGGCGCCGGGTGCGGCCGCTGTGCCCGGCGCCCGTCCGGATCGAGAGCTCCCGGCTCGGGGACGAGTCGGTGGGCCTCGGCGCCGTCCGGCTCGCCCTCGACCGGATCGACGAGGACCTCTTCCGCCTCGACCGCGGCGCGGCGAGTGCGGCGCCGCGCCGCGCGACATGATCCGCCGTCCTGTCGGCGGGCGGTTGTAGGGTCCCGGATGTACGGGTGAGCGGGGACGGACACGACGGACGGGAGCGACATGAGCGCAGAACCGCTGGAGCCCTCCCCGCCGTTCCCCGGTCCCGGCGGCGAGGTCCCGCGGACGGTCGAGGGCATCGGCGAGCGGCTGCCCGAAGACAAGCGCGCGCTGTTCGTCGAGCAGGTCGAGGCGGCCGAGTCCGACGCCGACCTCGACGAGGTGATGCTCGTCTGGTGGGGGCAGGCCGTGCTCGCCCAGGACCCGGGCCGCGAGAAGCGGCTCGCCGACGCGCGGGCGGGCCGCGACCTGGTGCCGCTCTCGGAGGTCCAGCGCAGGCTGCAGCGCCGCGAGGACGCCGGGTGACCGTCCATGGTCGCGGATGGACCGTCTTCTGCACCGAGAAGGTGGTCAACGTCCTTCTGGCCATGCCGAAGCGGGTGGAGCACGTCGTCGACCGGCAGCTCTGCGACCTGGCGAAGCACGGCGGCGAGGCGATCGACGCCGGGCTCCCGCCCCCGGGGCTGCCGCTGGACACCGCCGGCGTCCACTACTCCTTCTCCCTCAAGGACGGCGTGCGGGGGATCGCCGAATACCTGGTGGTCGCCGACATCCGGGAGTTCTACGTCACCGAACTCCTGCTGGTCGAATGACGGGGGCCGCGGGCTAGGGTTTCAGCGGTTCGCTGAAGGTCCAGCCCCCGGCCAGCAAGGCGTCGGTCGCCGCGACGGCGGCGGCCAGGCGGTGCTCGTGCGGGCCTGCCACCGTGATGTGCGGCAGGTCCCGCTTCGCGAGCTCCTCCCGGAGGCGGCCCGTCATCCACGGCCGGATCGACTCGCCGTCGCGCCAGCCGTCCTGCTCGAACGGGACGCCCTCCGGCGACGTCAGGATCCACAGATGGTGCGGGACGCGCTCGTGGACGGCCTCCACCTCGGGCGCCGGAGTCCCGACATAGCGCTCGTGCCAGACGGCGGTGGCGAACGCGTCGGTGTCGCAGACCAGGAGCGGCGACCCCGACCTCGCCGCCGCGTCCTCCAGGGCCGCGTGACGCTCGGCGATCCGGAGGAACTCCGCCGGCTCCCACACCAGGTCGTCCAGCCACAGCGACGGGTCGCCGGCGGCGCGCCGGGCGGCGGCCAGCTTCTCCTCGGTGTAGGTCCGGCCGTACTCGGGCACCCACCGGGTCGCGGCCCACACGCCGCCCTTCGCCGCGTAGTGCGCGGCCAGCGCGCGGGCCAGCGTCGTCGTCCCGGTCGACTCGGCGCCGACCACCGCGACCCGCCGCGCCAGGTACGCCCGCACGGGCGGCGACAGGAACTCCCAGTTCGCCACCGGGTCCTCCCGGACGGCCGTGCCGCTGACCGGGAAGCGGTCGCGCGGCGGATCGACCGCCACGTGGGCGGCGGAGAAGCGTCCGGCCAGCTCCGGCCCGTACGCCTCCGACGTGAACACCGCGTCGACCGGCGGGACGGGCACCCCGAGGCCCGACCGCATCGCGAGGCCCGCCCGGAACGCCGCGACGTGCGCCGCCCAGATCTCGTCGGACTCGAAGTCCATCTCCGCGTCGTCCACCGCCGGGAAGACCTCGACGTGCGGCTGCCGGTGCACCTCGCGCAGCCACGCCGTGCGCAGCGCGAGCGGGATGCTCTCCACGGTGGAGGCCGCGACGACCACGCTGACCCGGGCGCACGCCTCCGCCGCGGTGTCGATCAGGTGGTGGTGCCCGGCGTGCGGCGGATAGAACTTGCCGATCACCAGGCCGTGCGCGTACCTCACGCGGCCGCGACCGCCGGTGCGCCGGCCCGGGCCCGCAGGTCGCGGCGCCACGCCAGCAGCCCGAAGACGCACAGCGTCAGGAAGATGACGTACAGGACGCTCGTCAGCTTCAGGTCCTTGTAGAAGTACAGCGGGATGTAGACCAGGTCGGCGGTGATCCACAGCCACCACGACTCCAGCAGCTTCCGCGACTGCCCGTAGGTGGCCATGAGCGAGATCGCGGTGGTGAGGGCGTCCCAGAACGGCACGGTCGAGTCCGTCCAGACGGACAGCGCCCAGGTCAGGAAGGCGGTCCCGGCCGCGCCCGCCGCGGCGAGCGCCGCCCATTCGGCGGGCCGCGTCCGCCGCACCGGGAGCGCGTCCCGGCCGTCCCCGCCGTACAGCCACACCCACCACCCGTACGCCTGGAGTGCCACGTAGACGACCTGGAGCCCGGAGTCGGCGTAGAGGCCGCCGTCCAGGAACACCAGCCCGAGCAGGATCACGTTCGCGATGCCGATCGGCCAGTTCAGGATGTTCTGCCGGACGACGAGCCAGACGTTCACCGCGCCCGTCGCGAAGCCGAGCAGCTCCGCCCAGGTCGTGGGGACCGACCCGACGTGGAAGGCGGGATCGAGCAGCGGGCCCAGCGGGACATGCACCGACATGCGGCAATGATCACATATCGTCAGAGCGACGACAAGTGGTCAGGCGGGGCTCAGCAGGACCAGCGGCGCCGTCGTCGGGCGCGCGGAGCCCCCGGCCGGCTCGACGGTGACGCCCACCTTGTCGGACGGACGCCACGTCCCGGCGACGACCGGGCGCGTCCGGTCCTCGGGAAGCAGCCCCGCCGAGCGCGGGCCGCCCGCGTCGATCAGCCACAGCTGGTACGCCTGCGACGGCGGCAGCGCCCGCAGCCCGGACGACGCGACGACCACCCGGCCCAGCGACGCGGACGCGACGACCGTCACGGTCCCGCCGCCCGCGGCGCGGCCCGTCGCCGCCCGCGCGTCCGGCGCCGACAGGACCGACGCGACGTCCCGGTACGCGGCCTCCGTGCGCTCCACCCGCTGCCGCTCGCGGACCGCGACCCCGACCGACGCGGCCGTCACCAGGCACGCGGCGGCCGCCAGCCCCGCGGCGACCGCGCGCCGCCACCGCCGCGGCCGGATCGGGCGCACGCCGGCGCCGTCCCGGGCGGTCCGCGGCGGAAGCTGCCGCACGTTCCGGATGTCGGCCAGCACCCGCCCGCGCAGCCGCGGCGGCGGGGGCTCGGCGGCCGCCATGCCCAGCCGCGCCGCCGTCGCCCGGAACTCGCGCAGCTCGGCCGCGCACGTCTCGCACCCGGCGAGGTGCGCCTCGAACAGCCGCCGCTCCTCGGCGTCGTCGATCGCGTCGAGCGCGTACGCGCCGGCGAGGGTGTGCGGATCCTCGGTCACCGTGCCACCCCCAGGCAGTCGCGCAGGCGGATCAGGCCGTCCCGCATCCGGGTCCGCACCGTGTTCGGCGGCGCCCCGACCAGCTCGGCCACCTCGCGGTAGGAGTGGCCGCCGTAGTAGGCGAGCGTCACCGACTCGCGCTGGAGCCGCGTCAGCGCCCCCAGGCAGCGCCGCACCCGCTCGTGCTCCAGCCGCGCCTCGACCCGCTCGGCCACCGGATCGTGCGGGCCGCCCGCCCCCGCGTGGGCCGCCCGGGCCTCGCGGGCGCCCGCGCTCTGCTCGCGCCGCACCCGGTCGACGGCCCGGCGGTGCGCGATCGTCATGATCCACGCCATGGCGCCGCCGCGCTCCGGGTCGTACCGGGCCGCGGACCGCCACACCTCGATCATCACCTCCTGCGTCACCTCCTCCGCCATCGCCGGGTCGCGCACGACCCGCCGCGCGAGACCGTGCACGGGCGCCGCGGCCACGTCGTAGAGCAGCTCGAACGCGCGCTCGTCGCCGCGCGCCGTCCGGCCGAGCAGCAGGCCGGCGTCGTGCGCGGACACCGTGCCGCCGCCCGGCGGCCTGGTCTCTGCCGGCATGCCGCGCTCCCCTCGGTGGCCCGCCCCTCCGGCACTGCGCATGGGGCGCGGCCCCGGATCGGACCTCATGGGACGAGGCTCCGCAAGGTGAGCCCGAGCCCGAGGACGACCACGGTCGCGGACGTCCCTATCGGCATCATTCCGCCTGGGAGCCGCAGCCGCCTGGCCGGAATGCGCCGCAGCAGCGCCCGCCCGGACCCGACCACGAGCAGACCCACCGCCACCAGCGCGGCGGCCAGCCCGAGCCCGTACGCGAGGACGAGCACGACCCCGAACCACGCCCGCCCGATCGCCGCTCCGCCGACCAGCACGACCACGGCCGACGGGCTCGGCACCATCCCGCCCGCCAGCCCCATCAACACGACCCCGCCGCGCCGCGAACTCCCGTGCGCATGCCCGTGCGCATGCCCGTGCCCGTGTCCATGCCCGTGCCCGTGTCCGTGCCCGTGTCCGTGCCCGTGTCCGTGCCCGTGCGCATGCCCGTGTCCGTGCCCGTGTCCGTGTCCGTGTCCGTGGTGGGCGTGGCGGCGGTCGCGCAGGGCGCGGCGGAGCAGGACGCCTCCCGCCGCCGTCACGAGGACGCCTCCCGCCGCCCCCAACCAGGGGAACAGGGCGTCCGGGGCGGCGAGCGCCCCGGTCGCCACGAGGAGGCCGAGGGCGAGGACCCCCGCCGTGTGGGTGAGGGTGACCGTGAGGCCCAGCGCGAGGACGTCCCGGGTGCGGCGGCGCCCGTCCCCGATCGCGTGCGCCGCCATGATCGTCTTTCCGTGGCCGGGAGCGAGGGCGTGCAGGGCGCCCAGCACCAGCGCGATCAGGAACGCCAGGGCCGCGAACCCGGGCGTGAGGTCGTGCCGGGCCACCAGGGACGTGAAGCGCCGGGTGAGCCCGTCGGCGCCGCGCGGCAGCAGCGCCTCAGGCCCGCCGCCGGACGCGGAGTCGGTGAGCGGCGGCCCGCCCGGCCGCGCGGTGAAGGCGGCCGACCGCCGGTCGGGCGGGGAGGCGAGCATGTCCTCCGGGTAGGCGGTGAGGCACCGGCTGCGGGACGAGCCCGGCACGTCGGACGCCGACAGCGTCATCCGGTCGCCCCGCGCGGTGATCTCCCGCCAGCCGATGCGGCCTTGCGCGCCGCCGTCCCGGAAGGAGATCGCCCCCGGCCCGGCGGGCGCGGTGATCCGGCATTCGAGCCGCAGCGTCGGCAGCCCCGCCTGCCCGCGCGGCGCCGTCGCCGCCGCGGACGCCGCGGACGCGGGCACGGCGCGCCCGTCCACCGTGATGCGCATGGACGACGCGGCCCGCCGGCAGGATCCGGCCGCCCAATCGGACAGCTCGGCCGCGGACGGGCGCCCGTCGCCGTCGGAGTCCACGTCCGCCATGGCCTGCGCGGCCGGGATCTCCGCGAGGTCCTCGACGTGGTCGACGCGCAGTTCGTGCGGGGCCGCGACGAGCCCGTCGTAGCGGTTGACGGTGAAGTTGCCCAGGGGATGCGCGGCGAGCAGCCCGGCGGCGACCAGGGCGGCGATCACGGGGTGCCTCCCACCTCGTCCAGTGCGGCCTTCGCCCGGGGCGCCCACAGCGGGGAGAACCGCGGGTTGCGGCGCAGCGCCCCGGCCAGGTCGCGGCGTGCGGCGGCGCGCATGCCGAGCGCCTTCTCGATGACGCCCAGATGGAAGCGGAACCGCGCGCGGCGGTATCCGGTCCCCGTCGCCTGCCGCGCGTAGCGCAGCGCCTCCGCGTCCCGGCCGCTGACGTGCAGCGCCCAGGCCAGCGCGTCCGCCGCGTGCACGCTGCACTGCCGGACGCCGCGCCCCGGGCACCGCCGCGCGTACTCGGCCCGCGCGGCCCGCAGCGCGGCCTCCGGGTCGCCGTGGTCGCTCTCGAACAGGGCGGTCTCCAGGTCGGCGTCCACGCCGTTCGCCTCGGCGATCCGCGTCCACGCCGCCGCGACCGCGTACTGGCGCCGCGCCTCGTCCCGGCGTCCCGCGGACTCCAGCAGCTCGCCGTACTCGGCCAGGTACTGCGGCAGCGGCAGCCGCCGGACGATCTCGGCCCGGTCGGTGAGCGCTCCCGCGGTGTCGCCCCGCGCGGCCCGGACGCGGGCGCGCCCGTCCAGCGCGGCGAGCTGGCCGGGCGACAGGCGCAGCGCCTCGGCGTATTCGCGTCCCGCCCGCCCGAGGTCGCCGTCGTTCCAGGCCAGCTCGCCGAGCTGGACGGCGATGTAGGCGAGGTCGCCGCGCTCGGTGGCGGACGCGCGCGCCAGCCCCAGCACGCGGCGCGCCTCCCGCACCTCGCCGCGCAGCTCCCGCACGTACGCGAGCCGCGTGAAGATCGGGACGCCGGGGCGGACGGCGTCGGCGCGCCGGGCGGCGGCGAGCGCGCCGCCGTACCGGCCCAGCTCGACCAGCGCGTCCACCCGGACGGCGGCGGCCCGCTGCCCGTACGGGTTCGCCGCGAGCGCCCGGTCCGCGTACCGCAGCGCTCCATGGAAGTCGTGCCGTGCCGCCGCGAGCGCGCCGAGCCCGGCGAGCGCGGCGTCGTTCCCGGGCTCCTCGGCCAGGGAGCGCCGCAGCACCTCGCCGGCCTTCGGGTAGTAGGCCGGGTCGCCGGTCACCCGCGCCCGCTCGACGTAGGCGGCGCCCAGCGAGGCCCAGCCGACCGCGTCGTGCGGCTGCTCGCGGAGCCGCGCCTGCAGCCCCGCGACGCCGGAGGCCGGGGCCCCGGCCGGCCGGGCCGCCGCCGGCGCGCCGGACGGGCGGCCGAGCACGACCGCCGATCCGAGCGTCAGCGCCGCGACCAGCCCGGCGGCCGAGACCCCGGTGAGAAGGGGGCGCATCAGTTCTCCGGCCCTCCCGCCGCGGGACGCCGGCGCCGCCACCACAGCAGCCCGCAGGTCAGCGCGAACGCGCCCGCGCCCGACAGCGCCGCGACCGGCAGCACGGACAGCGGCCCGGAGCCGCCGGAGCCGGAGGTGTCCTCGACCGCGCCCGCGTTGAGGAAGTTCACCCGCCCGCCGCTCTTCCCGGACGCCCCGGACGCCTTGGCCGCGGGCTTCCTCGCGCCGCGCACGTCCGACCCCGAATGCGGCTGCGCGACGTACGGGAACGTCTTCTCGAACCCGACGTCGTTGGCGTTGACGGCGTCGCCGAGGTCGTTCTTCGTACCGAGCAGCTCGCCCTCGACGGCCTGGAGCGCGATGTCGACGACGTCGTCGGTGAGCCGGCGCCCGTTCGGGAAGCCGGCGTTGTCGCCGCCGAGCACGCCGAGCCGGTCCGGCTTCGCGGCCGGCTTGACGGAGGTGTTGAGCCGCAGCAGCTCGGCCGGCCGGACGTGCGCCGGCTGGTTCAGCCCCGGCACGCCGGTCAGGAACGCCTGGACGAGGTCGTTGCGCGGCCCGGGCGGCGCCGGGATCTTGTAGATCTTCTCGATCAGCTTCGGCAGCTCCGGGTCGGTGACGAACCCGGCGAACTGCGCGTCCTGCCAGGGCGTGGACGCGTTGAACGCGTCCTTCTTGCCGCGCGGGATGACCACTTCGTTCACCAGCGGGCTCCCGAGCCGCGACACCTGGACGTACTCGCCGGACGCGGTGAGCCGCGAGACCGTCGAGTTGACCCCGATGACCGGGTCGTGCCCCTTCACCAGGTGCCGCGTCGGCACCTGCAGCGCCACCGTGTTGACGTTGTAGCCGCTCAGGGTGTCGTTGCCGACCTCCTTCAGGTTCGCCCCGTACAGCAGGTCGAACACCCGCAGGTCGAGGAAGAACGGGTCGTCGGCCTGCCCGGCGAACGACAGCGTGCCGTTCCCCGCCCGCTTGACCGCCTGCGCGCGCAGCGTCCCGTAGTCGGGCATGGACGCCTTGCCCACGTTGGACGGCGCGACCGGCGCGTCGTCGGCCAGCTTGTGGACGCCGCGCACGTTCCCGTCCACCCGCCGGATCAGCGTCAGGTCGTAGGTCTGGGTGAAGTTGAGGTCCGGGTCGTCGAGGCTCGTCACGGGACCGGTGTTGTAGAGGAACGTGTTCGCGTTCTTCAGCCGGTCGTGGAACTGGAACCGGTAGGTGAGGTCCGGGAGCGAGTCGCCGTCGTTGTCGACGTTGAGGTCGTACCGGGCGTCCCGCGCGAACTTGTAGAAGTTCGGTCCGCCCGCCGGGTCCTCGAACGGGATGAAGTTCGCGACCAGCGTCGTCGTGTCCGGCTTGTCCGGGCTGACGAACGCGTACACGTCGGTGTTGTCGTACTGCGGCTGCCCGGAGATGAGCGGCGCCTCGCGGTGGCTGGACGCGGTGCCCGGCTCCGGCGCGAGCCCCGCGAACCCGCCGGCGAGCAGCAGGCCCGCGGCGGCGGCCAGCGCGGCGACCCGCGCCCTGGACGTCTGGACTGTCGGCATTCTGAGTCCCCTGCCGGTCCCCGGATGCCCGCCGCGGCGGCGCCGTTTCCATCGGCGCTGGGCCAGGTCTGCCGCGACGCCGGATCGACCGGTCTCTTCGCCATGCCCGCCTCTGCTTCGCGCGCCGGCCCCGATCTGATCGGTCCGCCGGCCCGATGGCCGGATACGGCCACTTGACATCTGAGTGAGCACTCACCCAGGCTGGAACGAGCACGTATTCAACGATCGAGGGGGGATCGGTGATGACCGTCACGATCCGCAACCCGAGCACGAAATATCCCCGCGCCGCGCTGCGCGAACCGGCCCCGTACGGCTACGTCTACATCGGAGCCGCCGTCGACCCGCCCGGCCGCGCCCCGTTCGTCCGGCGCAGCGCCCGCCGCGACAAGGTGCTGGCAGAGCTGAAGGCGCACGCGGCCCGCCTCGAAGAACTCGGCGCGGTCGTGAAGGCCACCGTGTACCGCGCGGTGCTGATGCCGCCGATCCCGGGAGCGCCCCGGTTCGACGCCGTCGTCCTCATCGAGACGACCACGCCCGAGACGATCGGCGACGTGCGGAACACGCCGGAGTACGGGCGGCTCATCGAGGCCGCGGGGAAGGTCCGCGTCACGACGCTCCGCAACGTCAAGCGGATGGGGGACGTCGACAAGACCCGCCAGGGCCTGTTCCTGTTCAACCACTTCAAGGCGGACGACCCCGAGGTCGCCGCGGGGCTGTGGGAGCACCTCGCCGGCTGGTACGCCGCCGAGACCGGCCTGGACAACTCCACCCTGCTGCAGCCGATCGGGGACGCCCCCTACGCGCTGGTCAACCACGCGCGCTGGGACCACGGCCTCGCCCGCTTCGCCGTGCACCAGTTCACGAAGCCGAGCTTCCTCACCTTCGTCCGCGCCAACCTGCGGGCCAACGACACGCAGGCGATGCCGGTCCTCTACAAGCTCGCCTGAGGGACCGCGTCCGCGCGGGCCTCCCGGTCCCCGCGGCGGGACGCGCATGGACGCGGCCTCCGGCTCGACATCGCCGGAGGCCGCGTCACGTTCCGGGCGCTCCCTACGCCACGATCAGGAGGGGGTTCTGCAGGAGCCCGGCCAGGTGGTCCAGGAACCGGGCGGCCGTGGCGCCGTCGGTGGCGCGGTGGTCGACCGAGAGGGTCACCGCCATGCGCTTGCCGGGGACGACCTCGCCGTCGCGGACGACGGGCTGGTCGCGGACGGCGCCGACGGCGAGGATCGCGGCCTCCGGCGGGTTGATCACCGCGGAGAACGAGTCGACGCCGAACATGCCGAGGTTGCTGACGCTGAACGTGCCGCCGCTCATCTCGTTGAGGGTCAGCTTGCCCTCCCGGGCCTTGCCGGCGAGCTCGCGCGCCTCCCGGCCGATCTGCGAGACGCTCTTGCGGTCCGCGTCCTTGACGACCGGGACGATGAGGCCGTCCTCGACCGCCACGGCGATGCCCACGTTGACGCGCTTGTGGAAGAGCAGGTTCTCCTCGGTGTAGGAGACGTTCACCGCCGGGTGCTCGCGCAGCGCGGTCGCGACCGCCTTCACGATCAGGTCGTTGACGCTGACCTTCTCCGGGGCGAGCGCCTCGTTCAGCGTCTTGCGGAAGGCCAGCAGCGCCTCGGCGTCCACCTCGCGGTTCAGGTAGAAGTGCGGCGCCTCGCGCTTGCTCTCGGACAGCCGCTTGGCCGCGACCTTCTGGAAGCGGTTGAGCGGGACGGCCTCGACGTCCGCGTCCTCCGCGCGCGCCTGGGCGGGCGGGGCCGACGGCGCGGCGGCGGCCGGGGCGGCGGCCGGGGCGGCGGGGGCCTTGGCCGGGGCGCCGCCGCGGATCGCGGCCTCGATGTCGGCGCGGACGATGCGCCCGCCCGGACCCGAGCCGGTCAGCGTCGCCAGGTCGATGCCGTGGTCGCGGGCCAGCCGCCGCGCGAGCGGCGACGACGGCGGGCGGGTGGCCGCGGAGCGCTCCGGCGCCCGTGCCGCGGGCGCGGCGGACGCCGGCTCCGCCGCGGGCTCGCTCTCGGGTGCGGCGGCCTCGGGCTCGGCCTCGGCCTCCGGCCGCGGTTCCGGTTCCGGCTCGCCGGCCGGTTCCGCCGGGGCGGTCTGCTTGGCGCCGCCCGCCGGCGCGATCCGGGCGATCGGCGCGCCGATCGCGGCGGACTCGCCCTCGGGGACCAGGATCTCTTCGAGCACGCCGGCCTCGTAGGCCTCGAACTCCATGACCGCCTTGTCGGTCTCGATGTCGACGATCACGTCGCCGACCGCGACCTCGTCCCCCGGCTTCTTCTGCCAGGAGCTGATGACGCCCTCCTCCATGGTGTCGGAGAGGCGGGGCATGAGGATGTCGGTCATGACGCGTTCTCCAGGGCACGGCCCGTCGCGCGGAGCGTGTCGCGGACGGCGGTGAGCAGGGACTCGGCGGACGGCAGCGCGGCCGACTCCAGGGACTTGGCGTAGGGGAGCGGCACCTCGGCCATCGCGACCCGGCGGACCGGGGCGTCCAGCCAGTCGAACGCGCCCTCCTGGATCGTCGCGGCGATCTCGGCGCCGATGCCGTAGGTGAGCCAGTCGTCCTCGGCGACGACCGCGCAGTGCGTCTTGCGGACGGACTCCACGATCGTCTGCCGGTCCAGCGGGCGGAGGCTGCGCAGGTCGACGACCTCGGCGGAGACGCCCTCGGCGGCGAGCTTCTCGGCGACCTCGCCGGCCACCCGGGCCATCCGGGAGTAGCCGATGATCGTGATGTCGGTGCCCTCGCGGGTGACGCCGGCGCGGCCGATCTCGGCGGGCTCGATGTCCTCGATCTCGCCGGGCACCTCGGCCTTGGTGTTGTAGAGCGCGAGGTTCTCCAGGAACAGCACCGGGTCGTCGTCGCGGATCGCGGCCTTCAGCATCGCGGACGCCTCGGCCGGCGTGGACGGCGCGATCACCTTCAGGCCGGGGATGAACGAGTAGAACAGCTCGACGTTCTGCGAGTGCGTGGCGCCGAGCTGCTGCCCGCCGCCGCCCGGCGTGCGGATCACCATCGGGACGCTGGACTGCCCGCCGAACATCCCGTAGATCTTCGCGGCGTGGTTGACGATCTGGTCCAGCGCCAGCAGCGAGAAGTTGATCGTCATGATCTCCACCACCGGGCGCAGGCCGAGCATCGCGGCGCCGATCGCGGCGCCGACGAACCCCTCCTCGGCGATCGGGGTGTCGCGGACCCGCTTCGGCCCGAACTCCTTCAGCAGCCCTTCGGTGATCTTGTAGGAACCCTCGAAGAGCCCGATCTCCTCGCCCATCAGGAAGACGTTCTCGTCCCGCAGCATCTCGGCGCGGAGCGTGTCCCGGAGGGCCTGGCGGTAGGTCAGGGTTGCCATGGGGGTGCCTCTCAGGAACGGAATACGGGGTCGGCGGGGAACCGGCGGAGGTCGCCCGGGACCGGGGTGGCGTAGGTGTAGTCGAACAGCGTGGAGACCTCGGGCTCGGGGCTCTCGTCGGCGAACTTCGCCGCCGCGTCGACCTCGGCCGTGACCTCCTCGTCGAGCCGCTCGCGCTCCTCGTGGGAGAGGATCCCGGCCTCCTCCAGGTCCAGCGCCATCTTGGCGAGGGGGTCGGCGGCCTTCAGCGCGTCCTTCTCCTCCTTGCTCCGGTAGCGGGCCGGGTCGACGACCGAGTGGCCCTTGAGCCGGGGGCTGAGCGTCTCCAGCAGGTAGGGCTTGCTCTCGGACCGGGCGCGCTCGACGGCGGCGCGGGCGGCGTCGCGCACCGCGACCACGTCGGTGCCGTCCACGCGGGCGCTCTCCATGCGGTAGGCGGCGCCGCGCTTGTACAGCTCGGGCTCGGCGGACGACTTCTCCACGCTGGTGCCCATACCCAGGCCGTTGTTGATCACAACGAAGACGATGGGGAGGTCCCACAGGCCCGCGATGTTCAGCGACTCGTGGAACGCACCGATCGCGGCCGTCCCGTCGCCCATCTGGCACATGACGACCTCGTCGCCGCCCTTGTAGGAGACGGCGAGCGCCGCGCCGGTCGCGAGCGGCAGCTGGCCGCCGACGATGCCGTACCCGCCGAGCAGCCGCGTCTCGGTGTCGAACAGGTGCATCGACCCGCCCCACCCCTTGGACACGCCGGTGGACCGCCCGTACAGCTCGGCCATGACGCGGTCGGCGCCGATGCCCTTGGCGATCGCGTAGCCGTGCTCGCGGTAGTTCGCGAACAGGTAGTCGGTGGGGCGCAGCGCGGCCAGCAGCCCGACGACCGTGGCCTCCTCACCGAGGTTCAGGTGGCAGTAGCCGCCGATCTTCGCCTCGGTGTACGCGCGGGCGGCCCGCTCCTCGAACCGCCTGATCAGCAGCATCTGCCGGTAGTAGCCGACGAGCGTCTCGGCGTCCTCCGCCGGGACCTTCGGCGGCGCCGCGGCGGCCTCGGGCTCGGCGCCCTTGCCGCCGCGCGTTCTCCGGCCTCGCGCCGGAGCGGCCTTGACGGTCTCAGCCATCGGCGACCCTTCCTCTGTCCGGGGCAGCGCCGTAGGATCGCCACAGCACTCCCGATCATCGTTGATCTATGATCGATCATATTCCACGGAGTCAGGATTCGCCTACCCCATCACGAGGTACTTACCCATCGTGGCGCTACGATCGAGTTTCGTGAACCCGCCCGCCCAGCTGCTGCGCACCGGACTCGCCGACCAGATCCGGGAGTTCATCGTGGAGGGCATCAGCTCGGGCCGGTGGGAGCCGGGCGAACGCGTCGTCGAGCGCCGCATCGCCGCCGAGCTGGGGGTCAGCCAGGGGCCGGTCCGCGAGGCGCTGCGCCAGCTGGAGGCGCAGCGGCTGATCGAGTCGCTGCCGAACCGCGGCGCCCGCGTCCGCGACTTCACCGAACGCGACCTCGCCGAGATCTTCCCCGTCCGCGCCGGGCTGGAGCGGACCGCCGTGGAGCTGGCGCTGCCCAGCCTGGCCGGCTGCGTGGACGCCCTGGAGGAGCGCAACGACCGGCTGGCCCGCGCCGCGCGGGACGGCGACCTGCAGGAGCAGCTGCGGCTGAGCATCGCGTTCCATCGCGAGATCGTCGAGTCGGCCGGGAACCGGCTGCTCGTCTCGGTGTGGGAGGGCCTCGGCATCGAGCTGTGGACGACCCTGTCCCTGCGCCTCCACCACACGGAGATCTACTCCAAGTCGGCGGAGCACGCGGAGCTGATCGAGGCGTTCCGCCGCGGCGACCCGGAGGCGCCGCAGCTCCTGCACGACCACGTGATGAACTACGCGCCCCAGTGATCGGACGCCGGTAGCGGGCGCGGTCACTCCGCCGCGCGGTACGCCTTCGTGAGCTGCGCCTCCGCGTCGTCCAGGTAGGAGCGCAGCTCGCGCTCGGCCGCCGCGGTGTCGCCCCGCGCGATCAGCTCGCAGAGGGACCGGTTGCGGGCGAGGTACGGCTCGTGGAACTCGCGCGGCGAGCCCATCTCGTGGAAGACGAGCCGCATCTCGGCGAGCAGGTGCCGGATCATCTCGTCCACCCGGGGGCTGCCCACCAGCGCGGCGAGGGCCTGGTGGAAGCGGATGTCGGCGGTGCCCACGTCGGCCCAGCGGCCCGCCGCGGCGGCGCGCTCGCCGTCCAGCACCGCCGCCTCCAGCCGGGCGAGGGCCTCGCGCGGCGCGTCCGGGGCGCAGCGCACCCCCTCGCACTCCAGGATCCGCCGGACGCGGTACAGGTCGGCGAGGCCGTCGGCCGTGACGCGGCGCACGAACACGCCGCGGTTGAACTCGTGGACGAGCAGCCGCTCCTGGACGAGCAGCCGGAACGCCTCGCGCATCGTGTTGCGGGACACCTTCACGGCGCGGCACAGGTCCTCCTCGGGGAGCCGCGCGCCGGGCACCAGGCGCCCGTCGGTGATCTGCTCGCGGAGCAGGTCGGCGACCCGCGCCGCGGTGCTCGACCGGTCCAGGCCGTGCCGCGCCGCCGCGATCTCGTCCAGCCAGGACTCCGCCATCGACCGCCCTCCCGCAGGTGTGAGGGCCAGGGTATCCCATCGCGCGGAAAATCTCTCAACAAGGGGATTGATGGATTGTTGAACAATCTCTACTCTGACGGAAATGCCGACCCCCGGAAGGGCCACCTCCATGACGGACCGGACCACCCTCGACACGACCCCGGCACCACCCGTCACCTCCCGCCGCGGCGCGCTGATCGGCGCCATGTTCCTGATGGCCACCAGCGCCATCGGCCCCGGCTTCATCACCCAGACCACCGTGTTCACCGCCCAGATCGGCGCCGCGTTCGCGTTCGCGATCGTCGTGTCCGTGCTGGTGGACATCGCGATCCAGCTGAACGTGTGGCGCGTCGTCGGCGTGTCCGGGATGCGGGCCCAGGAGCTCGGCAACCGCGTGCTGCCCGGCGCCGGCTACGGCCTCGCCGCCCTCGACGTCTTCGGCGGGCTCGTCTTCAACATCGGCAACATCGCCGGCACCGCGCTCGGGCTGAACGCACTCCTCGGCCTGGACGTCAAGATCGGCGGCGGGCTGTCCGCGCTGGTCGCCATCGCGATCTTCCTGATCCGCCGCGCGGGCGTCGCGATGGACCGGATCGTCGTCGTGCTCGGCGGCGCGATGATCCTGCTGACGCTGTACGTGGCGATCGTGTCCGACCCGCCGCTCGGCGACGCGCTGAAGCAGAGCGTCGCGCCCGAGACCCTCGACTTCCTGATCATCACCACCCTCATCGGCGGGACGGTCGGCGGCTACATCACCTACGCGGGCGCCCACC
Source organism: Actinomadura sp. (assembly GCF_044508335.1). Classification (NCBI taxonomy): domain Bacteria; kingdom Bacillati; phylum Actinomycetota; class Actinomycetes; order Streptosporangiales; family Thermomonosporaceae; genus Actinomadura; species Actinomadura sp. The sequence goes on along the minus strand of NZ_JBIQHY010000001.1, from coordinate 125,427 downwards.
GGATGATCGAGTCGGGGCTGACCGGCGCCGGGCACGTCCGGGAGATCAACCGCAGCGCCGTCACCGGCATCCTCGTCACCGGCGTCATGCGGGTGCTGCTGTTCCTCGCCGTCCTCGGCGTCGTCGCCGGCGGGTTCACGCTCGCCAAGGAGAACGCCCCGGCGTCGGCGTTCGAGCACGCCGCCGGCGAGGCCGGGCTGCGCGTCTTCGGGCTGATCATGTGGTCGGCCGCGATCACCTCGGTGATCGGCGCGTCCTACACCTCGGTGTCGTTCCTGGTCTCGTTCTCCTCGTTCGTCGAACGGCACCGCAACCGCCTGGTCGTGGCGTTCATCCTCGTCTCCGCGAGCATCTACCTCGCGATCGGCACCGCGCCGGCCAAGCTGCTCATCCTCGCGGGCGCGCTCAACGGGCTGATCCTGCCGTTCGGCCTCGCGGTGCTGCTGTGGGCCGCCGGGCGCCGCCGCGACCTGCTCGGCGGCTACCGGTACCCGGCCTGGCTGCTCGCCCTCGGCGCCGCCGCCTGGCTGCTGTCCCTCTACCTGGGCTGGAACTCGCTGTCCGAACTCGGCGACCTGTGGAGCTGACGGGTGCGGATCCTCCCGAACGGCGACGCGGCGCTGCTGGTCGAACCACCGGACCCGGCGGGCCTGTACGCGGCGCTGGCCGCGTCCCCGCCGCCCGGCGTCGCCGACGTCGTCCCGGCGGCCCGCACGCTGACGCTGCTGCTCGACCCGTCCGCCGACCCGGCCGCGGTCGCCGCCGCCGTGCGCGCCGCCCGGCCGGGCACGGCGGGCGGCGGCGCCGGCGCCGTCGAGATCCCCGTCGTCTACGACGGGGCGGACCTCGCGGAGGTCGCCGGCCGCACCGGGCTCACCCCGGCGGAGGTCGTCGCCGCGCACACCGGGGCCCCGTGGCGGGTCGCGTTCACCGGGTTCGCGCCCGGCTTCGGCTACCTGGAGGGCGGCGACCCGCGGCTGGACGTCCCGCGCCGCGCCGTCCCGCGCGTCCGCGTCCCGGCGGGCGCGGTCGGCCTCGCCGGACGCTTCAGCGGCGTCTACCCGGCCGAGTCCCCGGGCGGCTGGCAGCTCATAGGGCGCACGGAGGCCGTCCTATGGGACCTCGACCGCGACCCGCCGGCCCTGCTCCGCCCCGGAATCTCGGTTCGTTTCGTCGAGCGGGAACCATGAAGCGGGGATTGGACGTTCTCAGCACAGGGCCCCTGGCGACAGTCCAGGATCTGGGCCGACCGGGTCACGCGGCGCTCGGCGTGGGGGTGTCGGGCGCCGCGGACCCGGTTTCACTTCGCCTCGCCAACCGCGCCGTGGGCAACCCCGCCGGCGCCGCCGCGATCGAGGTCACCTTCGGCGGGCTGCGCGTCCGCTGCCGCGGCGCGATCTTCGCCGCGGTCACCGGAGCGCCCGCCCCGCTGCTGGTGGACGGGCGTCCCGAGGCGCCCTACTCGGTGCTCCGCCTCCCGGACGGCGCCGAACTCCGCATGGGCGTGCCGCCGTCCGGCCTGCGCAGCTACCTGGCGGTGCGCGGCGGGGTCGCCGTCCCGCCCGTCCTCGGCTCCCGCTCCACCGACACGCTCGCCGGCCTCGGCCCCGGCCCGCTCAAGCCCGGCGACCTGCTCCCGGTCGGCCCGCCGCCCCGCGCGGCCCCGCTGCTGGACGTCCTGCCCGTCCGCCCGCCGCCGTCCGGCGACCTCGAACTCCGCGCGGTGCCCGGCCCGCGCGCCGACTGGTTCGCGCCCGGCGCGCCGGGCACGCTCTTCACCGCCGCCTACACGGTGACCAGCGACGTCGACCGCGTCGGCATGCGCCTCGACGGCCCGGTCCTGGCCCGCGCGGAGCACGGCGAGCTGCCCAGCGAGGGGACGGTCACCGGGGCGCTCCAGGTGCCGCCGTCCGGGCGGCCCGTGCTGTTCCTCGCCGACCACCCGCTGACCGGCGGGTATCCCGTCATCGCGGTGGTCGCGTCCGCCGACATCGGGCGCGCCGCCCAGGCCCGGCCCGGCCAGCGGCTCCGCTTCCGGCCGCACCCGGCCCCGACCCTCGGAAAGGACCTGCCATGACCGCACCCATCGACCCGGGCCCGCTCAGCCCCGGCCAGGCCAGGGCGCTGTTCCGGGCCGGCCTCCGCGTCCCCACCTCCGGCTGGTGCGCGGGCTGGACGCAGGCGAACCTGATCAGCGTCCCCCGCGAGTACGCCTACGACCTGCTGCTGTTCGCCCAGCGCAACCCCAAGCCGTGCCCGGTCCTGGACGTCACCGAACCCGGCGGGACGTCCGCCTCCCTGTTCGCCGGCGACCTGCGCACCGACCTGCCCGGCTACGTCGTCTACGAGCACGGCGAGCCGGTCGCGGAGGCGGCCGACGTGACCCGGTACTGGCGCGACGACCTCGTCTCGTTCCTCATCGGCTGCAGCTTCACGTTCGAGGACGCGCTGCGGGAGGCCGGCGTCCCCGTCCGGCACATCGAGCAGAACCGCAACGTCCCGATGTACCGGACGAACCGGATGTGCCGCCGCGCCGGCGAGTTCGGCGGCCCGCTCGTGGTGTCGATGCGCCCGATCCCCGCCGCGCAGGTGGCGGACGCCGTGCGGGTGACGGCCCGGTACCCGTCCGTGCACGGCGCGCCCGTGCACGTCGGCGACCCCGTCGAGCTCGGCATCGACGACCTGGACGCGCCCGACTTCGGCGATCCGGTCGATGTCCGGGTGGACGAGATCCCGGTGTTCTGGGCGTGCGGCGTGACCCCGCAGGCGGCGGTGATGGCGTCCCGCCCGAAGCTCGCCATCGGGCACGCGCCCGGCCACATGGCGATCACCGACGCCCGCGACACCCGGTACCTGGTTCCGTGACTCCGGCATAGGCTGCGTCCTATGCCCGAGACCGTCGCCCCCGGCGACCGCCTGGGGGACCGCTACCGCCTGGAGCGCCCCCTCGGCGCCGGCGGCATGGCGACCGTCTGGCGCGCGGTCGACCTCGTGCTCGACCGCGCCGTCGCCGTCAAGGTGCCCAAGGAGGGCTGGCCCGAGGAGTTCACGCGGCGGCTGCGCCAGGAGGCCAAGGCCGCCGCCGGGCTCACCCACCCCAGCATCACCGGCGTCTACGACTACGGCGAGCACCGGGCCGACCCGGAGCAGGAGCCGTCTGACGGGGCGCCCTCCCAGGAGGAGCAGGGTTCGGTGCCGTATGTGGTCATGGAGCTGCTGGACGGGGAGAGCCTCGCCGCGCGCCTGGCCCGCGGCCCCCTGCCCTGGGGCGAGGCGGCCGGAGTCTGCGCCCGCGTCGCCGACGCGCTGGCCGCCGCGCACGCCGCCGGCGTCGTCCACCGCGACATCAAGCCCGCGAACATCTTCCTCGCCTCGGTCGGCGTGAAGGTCCTCGACTTCGGCATCGCCTTCACCGGCCCGTCCACGGCCGGCGGCCCCGTCCTCGGCACGCCCGCGTACGTCGCGCCGGAGCTCATGACCGGCGCGCCGCCGACCCCGGCCGCCGACATGTACTCGCTGGGCGTCGTCCTCCGCGAATGCCTGCCCGACGACGCCGAAGTGCCGGACGAGGTCGCCGCCCTCACCCGGGACTGCCTGCACGAAGACCCGGAGACGCGGCCCACCGCCCGCGAGGCGGCCCGTGTTCTGGCCGACGCGGCCGGAGTCCAGCTGGTCCGGCCCCCTTCGTCCGGCGCCGCCGGCCTGCCCGCCGACCAGGGCCGCTGGGTGCTCGGGCGGCCGCAGGGCGGGGATGCGCCGGCCGCTGAGCAGGCGCGCGCCGGGGCAGCGGACGAGCCCGCCCCGGCCGGCGCTCCGCCCGGCGGGACGGCGGGGCCGCAGCCGACGCGCGTCCTGGACGAACCGCTGCCCGCCGAGCCGCCGCCCGCCGAGCCGCCGTCCGCGGACCCGGCGGTGTCCGCGCGGAAGCCGCTGATCATCGCGGGGGCCGCGGTCGGGGCGGTGGCGCTGGCGGCCGTGCTGCTGGCCGCGCTCGCGCCCGGTTCGCCCCGGGAGACCGCCGCGCGGCCGTCCGCGAACCCGTCCGAGAGCCCGTCCGGGAAGCAGCCCGCGGCGGTGGCGTGCTCGGTGTCCTACCGGGTCGACGGGACGTGGCCGCAGGGCTTCCAGGCGACGGTGCGCATCACGAACCTCGGCGACGGCGAGATCGACGGCTGGCGGCTCGGCTTCGAGTTCCCGGACGGCCAGGCGATCACGCAGCTGTGGAACGGCAGCCAGTTGCAGGACGGCTCCTCCGTGACGGTGACGGCGGCCGACTGGAACCGGTCGATCCCGCCGCACGGCACCGCCGAGTTCGGCTTCCTCGGCCGCCAGGACGGGGCGAACGGCGCACCCGAGAGGTTCACCCTGAACGGCGGCGAGTGCAGCGGCTGAGCCCCCACTGGGAGCGCTCCCAGATCGTTCGCGCAGGTCAGCGCCGATTTCTCCGAATTGATGCCGGGCGACCTATTGTGTCGCCCCTGGTCGAGGACTTAGCATCCGGATCAATCGAAGCGCTTCGACAATTCGACAGCCACGGCGGTCCCACCCCGGAGGAATCCCATGATCAAGGCAGGCAGGAGCGCGGCCGTCCTCGCCGCCCTCGCCGCGGCGGCGCTCTCGCTCACCGCGTGCGGCGGCGACGACGACGGCGGCGGCTCCGGCGGCAAGGAACTGAAGCTCTGGCACTACGAGTCCCCGGACAGCGCCATGGGCAAGGCGTGGAACGAGGCCATCAAGGAGTTCGAGGCCACCCACCCCGGCGTGAAGGTCAAGTTCGAGGAGAAGGGCTTCGAGCAGATCCAGAAGACCGCGCCGATGGTCCTCAACTCCAAGGACGCCCCCGACATCATGGAGTACAACAAGGGCAACGCGACCGCCGGCCTGCTGTCCAAGCAGGGCCTGCTGACCGATCTCACGTCCGAGGTCACCAAGCGCGGCTGGGACAAGCTGATCAGCCCCAACGTCCAGGTCACCGCCAAGTACGACGCCAAGGGCACGATGGGCGGCGACAAGTGGTTCGGGGTCCCGAACTACGCCGAGTACCTGCAGGTCTACTACAACAAGGACCTGTTCAAGAAGTACGACGTCGAGATCCCGACGACGTTCGACGAGCTGACCGCGGCGATGGACAAGTTCGTCGCGAAGGGCGTCACGCCGCTGACCAACGCGGGCGCCGAGTACATGGCCCACCAGTTCGTCTACCAGCTCGCCCTCGACAAGGCCGACCAGAACTGGGTGAGCGCCTACCAGCGCTACACCGGCAAGGTCGACTTCCACGACGCCGCCTGGACGTACGGGGCGAGCACCTTCGCCGACTGGGTGAAGAAGGGCTACATCGCCAAGAACTCGGTCAGCCTCAAGGCGGAGGACGCGGGCGTCGCGTTCATGAGCGGCAAGTTCCCGATGATGTTCTCGGGCAGCTGGTGGTTCGGCCGGGTCGCGGCCGAGGCGAAGTTCGACTGGGAGACCGCCGTGTGGCCCGGCGCGAAGATGACGCTCGGCTCGGGCGGGAACCTGTGGGTCGTCCCGAAGGGCTCGGAGAACAAGCAGCTCGCCTACGACTTCATCGACATCACGATGAAGAAGAAGGTGCAGAACATCCTCGGCAACGCGGGCGGCATCCCGGTCGCGGCGGACCCGTCCGCGATCACCGAGCCGAAGGCCGAGAAGCTCATCGAGGACTTCGACGGGCTCGCGCAGTCCGGCGGCCTCGCCTACTACCCGGACTGGCCCGTCGCCGGCTTCTACGACGTGTGGGTGTCGCAGACGCAGAAGCTGATGAACGGCGAGTCGCCGAGCAAGGTCCTGGGCAACGTCCAGAAGGAGTACGAGGAGGGCCTGCCCAAGTGACGGCGCAGGGCCGCGGCCGGTCGCGGGAGCAGTGGGGCTACCTGCTCTACCTGCTCCCCGGCCTGCTCCTCTTCACCGCCGTCATCGGCGTGCCGTTCCTGATGAACATCGGGACGAGCTTCACCGAGTGGACGGGCGTCGGAACCCCGTCCTGGATCGGCCTCGGCAACTACCGGGAGCTGGTGAAGGACGAGCAGTTCTGGGCGTCCTTCGGGCACAACGCGCTGATCATCCTGGGGATGGCGGTCATCCCGACGATGATCGGCCTGGTGCTCGCGGCCGCGCTGACCGACCTGATCGGCCGGCACTTCGGGCCGCGGACGGCGAGCGTCCTGCGCGCCTGCGTCTACCTGCCGCAGGTGCTGCCGATCGTCATCGCGGGCGTCGTGTGGAGCTGGCTGCTGGCGCCCGAGGACGGCGCGGTGAACGCGCTGCTCGGCAAGCTCGGCCTCGGCTCGCTGGCGCACGACTGGCTCGGCGACCCGGCGACCGCGCTGTGGAGCGTCATCGGGGTGATGGTGTGGATCCAGATCGGGTTCCCGCTGGTCATCTTCATGTCGGGGCTGCAGCGGGTCGACCCGTCGCTGTACGAGGCGGCGGAGATCGACGGCGCAACCTGGGGCCGGCGGTTCTGGCACATCACGGTCCCGCAGATCCGGCCGGAGATCTTCGTCGTGCTGCTGTGGACGACGATCGCCGCGCTGAAGGCGTTCGCGCAGATCTTCGTCTTGACGAAGGGCGGTCCGGGCGGCGCGACGAACGTCCCGTCGTACTACTCCTGGGTCAACTTCTTCGAGAAGTCGGACGTGGGCTACGGCTCGGCGATCGCGACCGTGCTGACGCTCGTCATCATCGCGCTGACCGTCGTCTTCCTCCGCATGCAGGGGCGCGATCTGGAGGAGGCCCCCCGATGACGGCGACGCTGACAGAGAAGGCGGGCGCGCCGCCGCGCACCGGGCGGGGCAAGGCGCGCCGCCGCCGGCGGGGTCCGTCCGCCTACGCGGTGCTGGTGGCGCTGACCGCGTTCGCCGGCGTGATGCTGATCCCGTTCGTGGTGGTGCTCTTCAACGCGCTGAAGACGCCGCAGGAGTACTCCACCGAAGGACCGCTGTCACCGCCGGACGGGTTCAACCTGGACGCCGTCCGCGCGTTCTGGGAGCGGACCGACTTCGGCAACGTCCTGCTGAACAGCGTGCTGATCAGCGGCTCCGTCGCCGTCCTCGCCGTCCTGCTGTCGGTGCTGAACGCCTACGCGCTCGGCATCGGCCGGATCAAGGGGCGGATGTGGGTCCTGGTCCTGCTGCTGATGGCGAACACCGTGCCGCAGGAGGCGCTCGTCTACCCGCTGTACTACCTCTCCAAGCAGGTCGGCCTCTACGACACGAAGCTCAGCGTGATCATCGTGTTCACGGTGATCCAGTCCGCGTTCGGCACCTACCTGCTCTCGTCGGTGCTGTCGGCGTTCCCGCGCCCGCTGCTGGAGGCGGCCCGCATCGACGGCGCCGGCCGCCGGCAGATCCTGTGGCGGGTGGTCGTCCCGGTCGTGCGGCCGACGCTGTCGGTGCTGCTCGTCTTCTTCTTCGTGTGGACCTGGAACGAGTTCCTCATCCCCATGACCTTCCTGATCTCCAATGAGAACCAGACGGTCTCGGTCGCGCTCGGCGTGCTGCAGGGCCAGCGGCTCATGGACGCCACCATGTCCAGCGCCGCGTCACTGCTCGGCCTTCTCCCGACCGTCGTCTTCTTCCTCATCTTCCAGCGCACCCTTGCGCGCGGACTCACTGCGGGGGCCATCAAATAATGAAGTTCAGCGACGGCTACTGGATGATGCGCGAGGGTGTGCACGCCTTTCATCCGGTGGAGGTCCTCGACGTCGACGCCGGGCCGAACTCGTTCACGGTGTACGCGCCCGTCCACCGCATCCGGCACCGGGGCGATCTGCTCAAGGGACCGGTGGTGACGGTGACGTGCGAGTCGCCGATGCCGGACGTCATCGGCGTCACCCTCACGCATTTCGCGGGGGAGAGGCGGCGCGGCCCGGATTTCGAGCTGGCCGCCGACCCGGCCGGGGAGGTGTCCGTCGACGGTGACGCGGCGACCCTCACATCCGGCGCGCTGTCGGTGCGCGTCGGGCGCGGGGAGGAATGGTGCGTCGACTTCCTCGCGGACGGGCGCCGGCTGACCGGCAGCTCGCCCAAGGCGCAGGCCGTCATCGACACCGACGACGGACGCCACTATGTGCGGGAGCAGCTCGACCTGGGCGTCGACCACTTCGTGTACGGGCTCGGCGAGCGGTTCGGGCCGCTGGTGAAGAACGGCCAGTCCGTGGACGTGTGGAACGCCGACGGCGGGACGGCCAGCGAGCAGGCGTACAAGAACGTGCCGTTCTACCTGACCAACGCGGGATACGGCGTGTTCGTCGACCATCCCGGGCGGGTGTCGTTCGAGGTGGCCTCGGAGGCCGTGGCCCGGACGCAGTTCAGCGTCGAGGGCCAGTCGATGCGGTACTTCGTCATCTACGGGCCGTCGCCGAAGGAGATCCTGCGCAAGTACACCGCGCTCACCGGCCGGCCCGCGCGGGTCCCGGACTGGTCGTTCGGGCTGTGGCTGTCCACCTCGTTCACCACGGACTACGACGAGGAGACCGTCACCTCGTTCATCGACGGGATGGCGTCGCGGAGGCTGCCGCTGAGCGTGTTCCATTTCGACTGCTTCTGGATGCGCGAGTTCCAGTGGTGCGACTTCGAGTGGGATCCGCGGGTGTTCCCCGACCCGGAGGGGATGCTGCGGCGGCTGCGCGAGCGCGGGCTGCGGATCTGCGTGTGGATCAACCCGTACATCGGGCAGCGGTCGCCCCTGTTCGAGGAGGGGCGCGCGCACGGCTACCTGCTGAAGCGTCCGAACGGCGACGTGTGGCAATGGGACAAGTGGCAGCCGGGACTCGCCGTCGTCGACTTCACCAACCCCGAGGCGCGGGAATGGTACGCGGGCAAGCTCGAAGCGCTCCTCGACATGGGCGTGGACTGCTTCAAGACCGACTTCGGCGAGCGCATCCCCACGGACGTCGTCTACCACGACGGCTCCGACCCGGAACGCGCCCACAACTACTACACCTATCTCTACAACCAGACCGTCTTCGATCTGCTGCGCAAGAAGCGGGGAGAGGGCGAGGCCGTGGTCTTCGCCCGGTCCGCCACGGCCGGGGGGCAGCGTTTCCCCGTGCACTGGGGCGGCGACTGCGAGTCGACGTTCGAGGCGATGGGGGAGAGCCTGCGCGGCGGCCTGTCCCTGGGCATGTCGGGCTTCGGGTACTGGAGCCACGACATCGGCGGTTTCGAGGGGACGCCCGATCCGGCGCTGTTCAAGCGGTGGATCGCGTTCGGCATGCTGTCCTCGCACAGCCGGCTGCACGGAAGCCACTCCTACCGGGTGCCGTGGCTGTTCGACGAGGAGTCGGTGGACGTCCTGCGCGACTTCACCCGGTTGAAGATGCGGCTCATGCCCTACCTGGCCGGCGCCGCCCGGCAGGCGTCCGAGGAAGGGCTGCCGATGATGCGGGCGATGGTCGTCGAGTTCCCGGACGACCCCGCCTGCACGCACCTGGAACGCCAGTACATGCTCGGCGACGACCTCCTCGTCGCACCGGTGTTCTCCTCGGACGGCGACGTCTCCTACTACGTGCCGGAGGGAGTCTGGACGCACTACCTCACCGGCGAACGCGTCGAGGGAGGCCGATGGGTTCGCGAACGGCACGGCTTCGGTAGTGTTCCCCTGCTCGTCCGTCCGGGTGCGGTCATCCCCGAGGGCGCGGTGGAGGACCGTCCCGAGTACGACTTCGCGCACGGCGTCACGCTGCGCGTCTATGAGCCGGCCGATGGGGCCGCCGTCGTCGTCCGGGCCGGCGACGCCGCGTTCACCGTGGTGAGAAACGGTGAAAACGTGCGCGTGACGGGCGAGGGAGCCTGGAACGTCCTTCTCGTCAACGCACGCGTGGCGGCCGTGCAGGGCGGCGAGCCTTCGGAGCATCCGCACGGTGTTCTCATCAAAGCGGCCGGCGGCGAGCTGGTCATGACTCTGGAAGAGGAGAACTGATGGGGTTCCCGGAAGGGTTCCTGTGGGGTGCGGCCACCGCCGCCTACCAGATCGAGGGAGCGGCACAAGAGGACGGCAGGGCGCCGTCCATCTGGGACACGTTCAGCCACACGCCGGGCAAGGTCCTCAACGGGGACACCGGCGACGTCGCGACCGACCACTACCACCGGTGGCAGGAGGACGTCGCGACGATGGCCGCGCTCGGCCTCGGCGCCTACCGGTTCTCGATCTCCTGGTCGCGCGTCCTGCCGGACGGCACGCCCAACCAGAAGGGCCTCGACTTCTACTCCCGCCTGGTCGACGAGCTGCTCGACCACGGCATCGCCCCGGTCGCGACCCTCTACCACTGGGACCTCCCGCAGGACCTGGAGGACGCGGGCGGCTGGCCGGAGCGCGACACCGCCCGCCGGTTCGCCGACTACGCCGAGCGGATCGGGCGCGTGCTCGGCGACCGCGTCCACACCTGGACGACGCTGAACGAGCCGTGGTGCTCGGCGTTCCTCGGCTACGCGGCCGGGGTGCACGCCCCCGGCCGCGTCGACCCGGCGGCCGCGCTCGCCGCCGCCCACCACCTCAACCTCGCGCACGGCCTGGCCGTGCGGGCGCTGCGCGGCGTGACCTCGCCGACCGCGCGGCACTCCGTCACCCTCAACCTGCACCACCTGCGCGGCGACGCCGAGGCCGTCCGCCAGGTGGACGCCGTCGCCAACCGCGTGTTCCTGGACCCGATGCTCGGCAACGGCTACCCCGCCGACCTGCTGGACGACACGGCCTCCATCACCGACTGGGGCTTCGTCCGGGACGGCGACGAGGCGATCATCGCCGCGCCCCTCGACGTGCTCGGCGTCAACTACTACTCGCCGACCCTCGTCCGGGTGTGGGACGGGACGTCGCCGCGCGAGCACGCCGACGGGCACCGGCAGGGCGCGGCGACGCCGTTCGTCGGCTGCGACCGCGTCGAGTTCGCCGAGCAGCCCGGCCCCTACACGGAGATGGGCTGGCCGATCGACGCGGCCGGCATGGAGGAGCTGCTGCTGCGGCTGCACCGCGAGTACCCGCACGTCCCGCTGATGGTCACCGAGAACGGCGCCGCCTTCGCCGACGAGGTGGAGGACGGCCGGGTCCGCGACCAGCGGCGCATCGCCTACCTGCGCGACCACATCGCGGCGGTGGAGCGGGCCTGCGCGGCCGGCGCCGACGTCCGCGGCTACTTCGCCTGGTCGCTGCTGGACAACTTCGAATGGGCCTACGGCTACTCCAAGCGGTTCGGCCTCGTCCACGTCGACTACGCGACCGGGAAACGCACGTGGAAGGACAGCGCCCACTGGTACCGGGACACCATCGCCACCCATCGCGGGAGCCCATGAACCGGACACGCGCGCGGACCGCGGTGCTGGCCCTGTCCCTCGCCGCGTTCTGCTTCGTCACGACCGAGAGCCTGCCGATCGGGCTGCTCCGCCTCATCGCGGACGACCTGGACGTCACGCCCTCGGCCGTCGGGATGCTCGTCACCGGCTACGGCGTCGTCATCGCCGTCGTCTCCGTCCCGCTCGTCCGGATGACGTCCCGGGTGGGACGGCGGCGCCTGCTCACCGGCGTGATGCTGCTGTTCGTCGTGATGTCGTTCGCGTCGGCGGCGGCCCCCGGCTACGGCGCGCTGATGGGCGCCCGCGTGGCCACCGCACTCGCCCAGGCGGTGTTCTGGCCGGTCGCCGCCGTCGCGGCGGCCGGGCTGTTCCCGCCGGAGCTGCGCGGGCGCGCCGCCGTCTACGTGTTCGCGGGCGGGTCGCTCGCCGTCGTCATCGGCGTCCCGCTCGGCACCTGGCTCGGCCGCGTCGCGGGCTGGCGGCCGTCGTTCGCCGCGCTCGGCGCGCTCTGCCTGCTGTCGCTCGCGGCCGTCGCCGCGCTGCTGCCCGGCGGCGACGCGGGCGGCGCGCACGCCGTCCCCGCGGCCCGCCCGGACGCGCGCCGCTTCCGGCTGCTGCTGGCGACGGTCGTGCTGGCCGTCGGCGGCGTGTTCACCTGCTTCACCTACATCACCGAGTTCCTCACCGGGGTCAGCGGCTTCCCCGGCTCGGCGATCAGCCCGCTGCTGCTCGCCAACGGCCTCGCCGACATCACCGGGCTGGCCATCGCCGGCGCCGTGGTGGACCGCGGCCCGCGCGCCCTGCTCGCCGCGGCGGCCGGCGTGCTCGCGGGCGGGATGCTGCTGCTGTTCCTGCTCGGCACGGCCGCGGTCCCGGCGGTCGGCGGGCTCGTCCTGCTCGGGCTCGGCCTGCCCGCCTTCGTGACCGCCATGCAGGCCCGCGTGCTGGAGTCGGCGCCCGGCGACACCGGCGTGGCCTCGGCCTGGACGGCGGCGGCGTTCAACGTCGGCATCGCCGGGGGCGCCCTGCTCGGCGGCGGGCTGCTGCCGCTGACCGGGGTGCGCGGCACGGCGCTCGCCGGCGGGCTGCTGGCGGCCGCGGCGATCGCCGTGATCGGCCTGGAGCGGCCGTCCCGGACGGCGGTCCGGCCGCCGCCGCCCGCGGCTAGCATCGAACCCGCTTTGAATCGCTTCGACGCTGACGGGACGGTCCGTGGTCAAGATCACTGATGTGGCGCGGCACGCGGGAGTGTCGCCGAGCACGGTCTCCTACGTGCTGAGCGGCAAGCGCTCGATCTCCGAGGAGACGCGCCGCCGCGTCCGGGAGAGCATCCGCGAGCTGGGCTACCGCCCGCACGCCGGCGCCCGCGCGCTCGCCAGCAGCCGCTCCAACGTGCTCGCGCTGATGATCCCGCTGCGCTCGGGCATCGCGGTGCCCGTCGTGATGCAGTTCGCGGTGTCCGTGGTGACCGCCGCGCGCCGGCACGACCACGACGTCCTGCTGCTCACCCAGGAGGAGGGCGAGGACGGCCTGCGCCGCGTCGCCGACAGCGCGCTCGTCGACGCGCTGATCGTCATGGACGTCCAGATGAAGGATCCGCGGCTGCCGCTGCTGCGCTCCCTGGACCGGCCGAGCGTGCTCATCGGCTTCCCCGCCGACGCCGACGACCTGACCTGCATCGACCTCGACTTCCACGCCGCCGGCGCCGTCTGCGTCGAGCACCTGGCCGAGCTGGGGCACCGCGAGATCGCGCTGATCGGGTCGCCGCCCGAGGTGTACGCGCGGCAGACCGGCTACGCGCAGCGCGTCGCGGACGGGTTCGCCGAGGCGGTGCGCGCGCACGGGCTGAGCGGGGACGTCCACCCGTGCGAGGCGACCGCGGACGCCGCCCGGGAGCTGGTCGGACGTTTGCTCGCCGAGCGTCCCGGGCTGACCGGCGTCCTGGTCCACAACGAGCCGGTCGTCGGCACGGTGGTCCGGGCGCTGCGCGCGGCGGGGCGGCGCGTCCCCGAGGACGTGTCCGTCGTCGCGATGTGCCCGGACGAGATGGCCGAGCACGCCGAGCCGCCGCTGTCGTCCGTCGCGATCCCGGCCGAGGAGGTCGGCGGCCGCGCCGTCGACCTGCTGATGGCCAAGCTGGAGGGCGCTCCCGTCCCCGCGGCGACCCTGCTCCCGCCGACCCTGACCCGGCGCGCCAGCAGCGCGCCCGCCGCTCACTGACCACGACCCGACACCGACGAAAAGGAGGGCACAGGGCCTTTCGCGGTCCGTTATCGAAGCGCTTCGATTAGTCACTCGGGGGCCGAGCCAAGAGGAGAATCGGTGCACAGACCCCATCGAAATCCCCGTACCCCCGGCCGGCGCAGCCGGTCGCTGACCCTCGTCCTGGCCGCCGTGCTGGCGGCGCCCGTCGCGTGGGCGGCGCCCGCCGCCGCCCGCGAGACCTACCCGTTCCGCGATCCCGGGCTGCCGGTGGACGCCCGGGTGGCCGACCTGCTCGGCCGGCTCACGCTCGACGAGAAGATCTCCCTGCTGCACCAGTACCAGCCCGCCGTCCCGCGCCTCGGCATCGGCCGGTTCAAGACCGGGACGGAGGCGCTGCACGGCGTCGCGTGGTCCACCGACGTCCACGACAGCGGCGCGGTGGTGACCGCGAAGGGCACCGTGTTCCCGCAGTCGGTGGGGCTCGGCGCCACCTGGGACCCGGCGCTGCTGAAGAAGATCGGCTCCGCCGTCGGGGACGAGGCCCGCGGCTACAACAGCGAGAACCCCGACGTGTGGGGGCTGCAGCTGTGGGCGCCCGTCGTCAACCTGCTGCGCGACCCGCGCTGGGGCCGCAACGAGGAGGGCTACTCCGAGGACCCGCTGCTCACCGGCCTGCTCGCCGCCGCCTACGGGCACGGCATGGAAGGCGACGACCCCGACCGCCTCAAGGCCGCGCCGGTGCTCAAGCACTACCTGGCGAACAACAACGAGATCCGCCGCGACCAGACCTCGTCCAGCCTGCGGCCCCGGGTGAAGAAGGAGTACGACGAGGTCCCGTTCAAGATCCCGATCTCGCGGGACGCGGCCACCGGGATCATGACGGCCTACAACCTGGTCAACGGCCGTCCCGCGACGGTCACGCCGGACGCCGGCGGCCTCGTCCGCTCGTGGACCGACCGGACGCTGTTCAACGTCACCGACGCCGGCGCGCCCAACAACATCGTCAACTCGCAGCAGTACTACCCCGACCTGGCCACCGGCGACGCGGCGATCGTGAAGGCGGGCGTGGACAGCTTCACCACCGACGACACGAACTCCTCCATCACCGTCAACGCGATCAAGGACGCGCTGTCGCGGGGGCTGCTGGCGGAGGCCGACGTCGACCGCGCCGTGCGGCACATCCTCAGCATCCGGGTGCGGCTCGGCGAGTTCGACCCGGGCGGCGGCCCCTACGGGAAGATCACCAAGGACGTGGTGGACAGCCCCGCGCACCGCGCCCTCGCCCGCAAGGCCGCGGCCGAGCAGATGGTGCTGCTGAAGAACGAGGGAAGGACGCTGCCGCTGTCGTCCGGCAAGGTCGCGGTCGTCGGGCAGCTGTCCGACACCCTCTACACCGACTGGTACTCCGGCTCGCTGCCGTACAAGGTCACACCGCTGGACGGCATCAAGAAGCGGGCCGGGTCGGTGACGTCCAGCGAGGGCGTCGACCGGATCGCCCTGAAGGACGTCTCCACCGGCAAGTACATCGCGGGCGGGACGGGCTCGGGCGCCGTCCTGAAGACCGGGCCGACCTCGGCCTCGGACGTGACGGCCCAGTTCGACGTATTCGACTGGGGCCAGGGCATCGTGACGCTGCGCAGCGCCGCCAACGGCAAGACCGTCGGGCGCTACAACTGGGGCGACACGTTCGCCAACGACCAGGACCAGCCGAACGGATGGTTCGTCCAGCAGATGTTCAAGCTGGAGAAGCAGGACGGCGGCGACTACCTGCTCCGGTACGCCGGGTACGAGAAGGCGTACGACTGGGCCGAGCCGGCCAAGACGTACGTGAAGGCGCAGGACGACGGGACGCTCGTCCTCACCACGAAGGACGACGCCTCCCGGTTCGCCAGGGACGTCGTCAGCAGCGGCATCGACTCCGCGGTGAAGGCGGCCGCCGGCGCGGACACCGCCGTCGTCGTGGTCGGCAGCATGCCGTTCATCAACGGCCGCGAGGACCACGACCGGACGACGATGGCGCTGGCCGAAGGGCAGTCGGAGCTCATCAAGGCCGTCCGGAAGGCGAACCCGAACACCGTCGTCGTGGTGGAGAACAGCTACCCGACGACGCTGAACTGGGAGCAGGAGAACGTCCCGGCGATCCTGTGGACGAGCCATGCGGGCGCCGAGACGGGCAACGCCCTGGCGTCCATCCTGTTCGGTGACGAGAGCCCGTCGGGGAAGCTTCCGCAGACGTGGTACCGCTCGGAGAGCCAGCTGCCCGACATCCTCGAATACGACATCATCAAGTCGGACCGGACGTACCAGTACTTCAAGGGGAAGCCGCTCTACCCGTTCGGGTACGGCCTCTCCTACACCACGTTCCGGTACGGCAAGCCGCGGCTGAGCAGCCACTCCGTGGGACGCGACGGAACGGTCACCATCACCGTGCCGATCACCAACACGGGCAAGAGGGCCGGCGACGAGGTCGTCCAGCTCTACACGCACCAGCGGACGTCGCGGGTGAAGCAGCCGTTGAAGACGCTGCGCGCCTTCGACAAGGTCCACGTGGCGCCCGGGAGGACGGTCACCGCGAAATTCCGGCTGGCCGCCTCGGACCTCGCCGTCTGGGACGTCACCCGCGGCAAGTGGACGGTCGAGAAGTCGAAGCAGGACCTGCTGATCGGCTCCTCGTCCGCCGACATCCGGCAGCGCGCCGCGCTCAACGTGCGCGGCGAGCGCATCCCCGACCGCGACCTGTCGAAGCCGACCCGCGCCGCCGACTTCGACGACCAGAGCGGCGTCCGGCTGGTCGACGAGACGAAGGTGCAGGGCGACGCGGTCGCCGGCGCGGCGGACTCCTGGCTGAAGTTCGCCGGCGCCGACCTGGGCCGCTCCACCGGCCGCATCACCGCGCGGGTCGCGGGCACGTCGGCCACCACGATCCAGGTCCGCCTGGACCGCCCCGACGGCCCGCTCGCCGGAACGCTGAACGTCCCGTCCACCGGTGACGAGTACGCCTACAAGGAGGTCAGCGCCGAACTGGAGCACGCCCGCGGCGACCACGACGTGTATCTGGTCTTCGGCGGCGAAACCCGCCTGAGCTCCTTCTCTCTCACCCGATGAATCCCTCGGCCCGCCCCGGCTCGTCCGGGGCGGGCCGGACCGTCAGCCGAACTGGGCGAGGAGGTCGCCGGACGGGCCGTGGAAGCGCATGACGACGATGTCGCGGATGGCGATCGGCACCGTCGTCCCCCAGGAGCCGCGCCCGTCCTTGACGGTCATGGACCCCAGCGTGACGTCCCGGCCCTCGCGGGTGGTGAGCGACACCCGGTACGCGCCCGGCCGGTCCACCGCCGTCATCGTGACGAACAGCCAGGCGGGCGAGCCCTGGTAGGCGAACACGTACCCGGCCGGCTCGGTGCTGACCCCGGTGACGGGGACCGTGCGCAGGTAGCTGCCGTGGGCGACGGCGAGAGCCCGGCGGTAGCCGTCGGCGAGCTGCCGGTCGCTCGCGGTCTTCTGCCAGACCGCGCCCCCGGCCGTCGCCGCGACGAGCACGGCCGCCGCGGCCAGCAGCAGGGCGTTGCGCAGGCGCTTCGGGCGGTGGCGGCGCAGCATGGGCGCGAGCGTGGCGGCCTCGAAGCCGGCGGGCGGCTGCCGTTCCGGGACGAGCCGGAGCAGTTCGTCGACGAGCGCCGTCTGCGCCTCCAGCTCGCGGTGGCACCGGCCGCAGCCGGCGAGATGGCGCAGCGCCGCGGCGCGCTCATCCGGGGAGGCGACGCCCGCCGCGAGCTCGGGCAGGACCTGCCGCGTCTGCGCGCATTCGGGACGGTCAGTCATGGGTAACTCCCAGCGCCTCGCGGAGTTTCGCGAGCCCTCGGCGGAGCCGGGTCTTGGCCGTCCCCAAGGGTATGTGCTCGCGCTCGGCGATCTCGCCCGCGGTGAGCCCGTAGTACACCGACAGCACGATGGGCGTGCTCTGCTCGGGCGGGAGCTCCCGCAGTGCCGCACGCAGCTCCTCGGCGTCCTCGTAGCTCGGGGACGCGGCGGTCCGCTCCGCGCCGGCCAGCGTGTTCAGCAGGATGTGCGGATCGACCGGATGATCGCCGCGCAGCCGCATCGCGTCCACCGCGAGGTTCCGGGTGATGGTCAGCAGCCAGGTGACCGCGCGGCCCTTGCGGGGGTCGTAGGCGCCCGCGTGCCGCCAGGCGCGCAGGAACGCCTCCTGCGCGACCTCCTCCGCTATCGCCGACGATCCGACCAGCGCGTACGCCAGTCCGTAGACGCGGGCCTGGTACCGCCGGACGAAGACGGCCGCCGTCTCGGTGTCGCCTGCGGCCATGCCGGTGAGCAGCGACTCATCGGAAAGTTCCCACATGTGCAATACGGCCGCGGGACCGAAAAGGGTTCACCGGACGGCGAATCTTTTCCGGCCGCCTCGCCGTATTACCGCTGTCATGCAGCACGACGAGGGGAGAGGCGTGAACACCAAGGCCATGATGGCGGGGCTCGCGGTGGCGGCGCTCGGGCTGAGCGCGTGCGGCGGAGGCGCGGAGGCCGCGGGCGGGGGCGGCGGCGGTCCGACGCTCACGATCGAGGCGCCGGCGCAGGGCGCGGACGTGCAGTCCCCGGTGACATTGAAGTTCAGCAGCAGCGAGGACATCGGTCCCGAGGAGTCCGGCAAGGACCACGTGCACGTCGTCATCGACGGCAAGACGAACGAGTACACGGTGGTGACGTCCTCGCCCTACCAGATCAAGGACCTTCCGCCGGGGCGGCACACCATCGGGGTGACGCTCCAGCACGCCGACCATTCCTCCGCGGGGGCCTCCGCCAAGGTCGACGTGAACGTCACCGGCGGGGGAACCGGCGGCTCCGACGGCTCCGACGGCGGCGGCTCCGACGGCGGCGGTTCCGGGGGCTCCGACGGCGGCGGGATCTATGGCTACTAGATCGCGGACGGCGCCCGCGAGCGGGACCCGGCGGCGCGTGGAGCGGTATCCGCGGTCGGCGCGGTGGTTCCACGCGGGCGTCTACGCGGGGGTGCTGCTGCTCCTGGCGACCGGCTGGTGGCTGCTGCTCGGGCATGAGGGGCGGCCGAGTCTTCTGGCCAGGCTGTCCGGGCTGCCCGACACCACCCTGCACAAAGACGTGGGCTGGGCGCTCACGGGCCTGGTCGCCGCGGGCCTGCTGCTGGGAGCGCGCGGGGTGCGCACGTTCGCGGCGGAGTCGCTGCGGTTCCGCAGGGGCGACGCGCGATGGTTCCTCAGCTGGCCCGCGGCGGCCGTGACCGGGCGGTTCGCCCGGCACGGCGGTCGTTTCGATCCGGGGCAGCGGGTCGCCAACATCCTCCTCACGGCGGGGCTGCTCGTCTTGATCGGGAGCGGTGTCGGACTGGTGACGCTGCACGGCGGTCCCGTCTTCGCGGTGCTGGCGCGCGTGCACAAGTGGGCCACCTATGTCTGCACGGTGCTCATCGCGGGGCACGTCGTCGTCGCGTCCGGGATCCTTCCCGGGTACCGCGGCGTGTGGCGGTCGATGCATCTCGGCGGCCGGCTGGACGAACGCGTGGCCGGGCGGCTCTGGCCCGCCTGGCTGGAAGGCGCCCGACGGGAAGGCCGAGACGCGCGGGAACGGCAAGACATGCGATGAACTGCCCGTACCGGCTGGAAACCGGGGCCTATGTCCTCGGCGTACTGTCCCCGGCCGACCGGAGCCGGATGCGCGCGCATCTGGAGGACTGCCCGTCGTGCCGGGCCGAGGTGGCGGAGCTGACCGAGGTCCTGGAGCTCCTCCGCGGACTGGTCATGCCGAGCCGTCAGCGGGGCGGAGGCGCGGGAACCTGAGAGGGGGCGTCCCGGCTCCCCGACCCGGCGTCACCCGGCGGCGGCCAGGCTGGTGAATCGCCATGAGGCGGAGGGGCAGGCCGGGGCGGCCCGCAGGACGGCGCAGCCGCCCCGGGGAATTGGAACGTGCTCGCGGCCGGCGCGCCCGGATACCACATGCGCGGGTCAATTTGCATTCAAGGCGCATTGCACAATCGGGCAGACTTGATTTAAGTATTCACCAGTGGCCAGGTTGGGACTTGATCTGCCCTTGTTTGTGGGAGTTTGCGGCGCCTAATGTCTGGATGCGGCGGGGCGCCCACCACAATGCGGCGCTCCGGCCGGCCCAGTGCCGCAGATCGCGGCGGGCGAATCCAGGGAGGAAGACATGCACATGTCGCGTGCCCGTTTCCGGTGGGCGGCCGTGCTGGCGGGAATCGCGGTCATCGCACAGGCCGCGCCCGCGCAGGCGGACGAACCGGCCGGCGCCTACCTGCTCGTGGTGGCGCCCCAGCAGGGACCCGTCACGGTGCGCAGCCTGTACTGCGACCCGGACGCAGGGACGCTGAAGGCCGCGTCCCAAGCCTGTGACCAGCTCGAAGCCGTGGACGGCGAGGTCGGGAGGATCCCCGCGCGCACGGGGCCGTGCACGCTGGAGTACGCCCCGGTGCGCGTGAGCGCGCACGGCAGGTGGCACGGCCGCCCCAGGCACTTCGAGCGGACGTTCCCGAACCGGTGCATCGCCGTGCGCGACACCGGCGGAATCCTTTTCAGCGAGTAAACCCACGGACCGCGGGCCGCCGGAATGGGGAAAGCGGGGTGCTGTCCGGCGGCCCGCATGAAAAGGAGACGTCAATGCTCGCTTTCACCGGGCCGGACGTGCTGGTCACCTACGAGCGCACCGGCGGATTCGCCGGAATTCAGCAGCGGGTGACCGTCCGCAATTCGGGAAACGCCCTCGTCAATGGCGAGTGGGTCGCGCTGGACGACGGCGAGCTGCGCGAGCTGCGCAGCGCGCTCGACGGCATCTACACCACGAGGTCGTCCAAGGCGGGGTGCCGGGTGGCCGACCACTTCACCTACACCCTCGACTACCGCGGGCACCGGGCGACGCGGTGCTGGCTGCCGTCCGACTGGCGCGCCGCCGTCGAGCGGCTGGAGGCGCTGACCCGGAGGTGAGGGACGTCGCCGCCCTCAGGCGCAGGCGCGGGTGTGCAGGTCGCGCATGGCCGCCTCGAGGGCGGCGACCGGCCCGTCCACCGGGACGCCCGGCACGACGTCCTGGATCGGGATGGCGTTGACCGGGCCGGGCGGGACGCCCAGCCCGGCGCGCAGCTCGGCCAGCTGCCGGGACGACATGATGTACACGATGCGGCCGAGCCCGACCCAGCCGTGCGCGGCCGAGCACATCGGGCAGTGCTCCCCGGAGGTGTAGACGGTCGCCGCCGCGCGCTCCTCCGGCGCCATGTTCGCCGCCGCCCAGCGGGCGATCTCGAACTCCGGGTGCCGGGTCTGGTCGCCGCCCGCGACCCGGTTGCGGTCCTCGAACAGGACCTTCCCGGACGCGTCGACCAGCACCGACCCGAACGGCTCGTCGTTCGCGGCGAGCCCCTCGGCGGCCAGCTCGACGCAGCGGTTCAGGTGGACGAGCTCCTCGTCCGTCGGTTCGTACGCCATGAGGCGATCGTAGATCAGGCGGACTCGCGCAGTACCAGGTGGGGCTGCAGGATGACCACCGGGTCCTCGACCGTCTCGCCGCGGATCCGCGACACCAGCAGCCGCGCCATCTCCACGCCCATCTCCTCCAGCGACTGGTGGACGGTGCTGAGCGGCGGGTCGGCGAGCGGCGCGGCGGACGAGTCGTCGAACCCGATCACCGCGACGTCGTCCGGGATGCGCCTCCCGCGCCGGTGCAGGATGCGCAGCGCGCCGAACGCCATCGGGTCGCTGGCCGCGAACACCGCGTCCAGCCGCGGCTCGGCGGCCAGCAGCTTCTCCGCGGCGGCCATGCCGCTGGCCTCGCCGAAGTCGCCGTACGCGACGTACTCCGGCAGGCCCGCGTCGGCGAGCGCCTCCCGGTAGCCGGCCAGCCGGTCGAGGCCCACCCCCATGTCCTGGGGGCCCGCGATCGTCGCGATGCGCCGCCGGCCGCCCGCGATCAGGTGGCCGACGGCCTCGCGGGCCCCGCTGCGGTTGTCGACGTCGACGTAGCTGACCGGCGCCAGGCCGGGCGGGCACCCGCCGAGGACGGTCGGCACGCCGTTCGCCTCCAGCTTCGCGGGGAGCGGGTCCTCGGCGTGCAGCGAGGTGAGGAGCACCCCGTCCACGTGCTGGGTGGTGAGGTACTCCTCCAGCCGCCCGTACTCGGCGGGGGAGCGGGCCATGGCGAGCAGCAGCTGCAGCCCGGTGTCGCCGAGCCCGTTGCTGATCCCGCGGATGATCCCGGCGAAGTACGGCTCGCCGAACAGCCGCTGGTCCGACTCGGCGACGACGAGCGCGACGGTGTCGGTGCGTCGGGTGACGAGCGTGCGGGCCGCCCGGTTCGGCACGTAGCCGAGCTCCTCTATGGCCCGCAGCACCGCCTCGCGGGCCTGCGGGCTGACCCGGGGCGAGCCGTTGACCACCCGTGACACCGTGCCGCGACCGACCCCGGCGCGCGCCGCCACCTCTTCCAATGTCGGACGCGTGCTCCTGCCCGCCATCCGGCCCCCTATCTTCCGTACCGTCCGCCGACCCCGGTCAAGCCCGCCCGGGCAGCCCGCCCTGCCGGATCACTCCGGCGTACCAGCGCGCGCTGTCCTTGGGCACGCGGCGCTGCGTGGCGTAGTCGACGTGCACCAGCCCGAAACGCTTCGAATAGCCCCAAGCCCACTCGAAATTATCCAGCAGCGACCAGGTGAAGTAGCCCCGCAGCGGAACACCTTCGGAGATGGCGTCGTGGCACGCGCGCAGATGGGCGTCCAGGTACGCGATGCGCTCCGCGTCCTGGACCGTGCCGTCCCCGTCAGGTGTCTCGTCGTAGCCGGCGCCGTTCTCCGTGATGTACAGCGGGACGGACGGGTACTCGCGGTGCAGCCGGGTCAGCACCTCGTGCAGGCCGCTCTCGTCGATCTCCCAGCCCATCCCGGTGACGGGGCGGCCGGCGGGGACGAACCGGACGTGGTCGCTGCCCACCCAGGGGGAGTGCGTCGAGAACGGCGACGACGCGGTCTGCGTCGCCTCGCCGGGGGTCCCGGCGACGGTGTGCCGCGAGTAGTAGTTGATGCCCAGCTGGTCGATCGGCCGGCTGATGACGGCCAGGTCCTCGTCCGGCGGGGTGAACCCGTACCGGGACGTGTCGGCGAGGACGTCCTCGGGGTAGCGGCCGAGCAGCAGCGGGTCGAGGAACAGCCGGTTCTGCAGTCCGTCGATGCGGCGCGCCGCGTCCACGTCGGCGGGGTCGTCCGTCGCCGGGGACACCGCGTACAGGTTGACGGCGGCGCCGAACTTGTTGCCGGGGCGCCGCGCCCGCATCGCGTCGACGGCGAGGCCGTGCCCGAGCATCAGGTGGTGCGCGGCGAGCAGCGACGCGGCGGGGTCACGGCGTCCGGGCGCGTGCTCGCCGCTCGCGTAGCCGAGGAACGCCGCGCACCACGGCTCGTTCACCGTCGTCCAGTGCTGGACGCGGTCGCCGAGAGCGGCGTGCACGTGCGCCGCGTAGTCGGCGAACCGGTGCGCGGTCTCGCGCTCCGGCCAGCCGCCCTTGTCCTCCAGCGGCTGCGGGAGGTCCCAGTGGTAGAGGGTCGGCCACGGCTCGATGCCGGCCTCCAGCAGCGCGTCGACCAGCCGCCGGTAGAAGTCGAGGCCCTCGGTGTTGAAGGCCCCGGCCCCGTTCGGCTGCACCCGTGGCCAGGAGATCGAGAACCGGTACGCGGTCAGCCCGAGGTCGGCCATGAGCGCCACGTCCTCGGCGAACCGGTGGTAGTGGTCCACGGCGACGTCGCCGTTCTCGCCGTTGAGGACCTTGCCGGGCATGCGGCAGAAGGTGTCCCAGATGGACGGTCCGCGCCCGCCCTCCCCGGCGGCTCCCTCGATCTGGTAGGCGGCAGTGGCGGCCCCCCAGCGGAACCCGGTCGGGAACGGTGCGGCGGGAGCCGCGCTGGTGTCGTCCTGTAGGGAGGTCACGCCTTCACTGCACCTTCCATGATTCCGCCGATGATCTGGCGGCCGAAAATGATGAACACGACGAGCAGCGGCAGGACCGCCACGGTGGTCCCGGCGAACATGAGCGTGTAGTCCTTGAAATAGGCGTTCGCCAGATTGTTGATGGACAGCTGCACCGTCGGGTTGTCGGGAGTGAGGACCGCGAGCGGCCACATGAACTCGTTCCAGGTCTGCATGAACGTGAACAGGCCGAGCACGCCCGCGGCGGGGCGCAGGGCGGGCAGCACGACGCGCCAGTAGATGCCGAACGTGGTGCACCCGTCGACGCGGGCTGCCTCGATCAGCTCGTCCGGCACCGCCTGGTCGGCGTACTGCCGCATCATGAACACGCCGAACCCGGTGACCAGGAACGGGACGATGACCGCCTGGAGCTGGTTCTCCCAGCCCAGCTTCACCATGATCATGTACAGCGGGATGATGCCCATCTGCACCGGGATCATCATCGTCGCGATGATGGTGAGCAGCAGCGCGTTCTTGCCGCGGAAGCGCAGCTTGGCGAACGCGAAGCCGGCCAGCGAGGCGAAGAAGACCGTGGAGATCGTCACCGCGCTGGAGGCGATCATCGAGTTCAGCAGGCCCTTGGCGAAGTAGGCGTCCGGGTTGTCGAACAGCCGGCCGACGTTGCCGGCGCCGTTCCCGCCGGGCAGCATCGGCGGCGGGACGTCCGCGACCACGCTGTTGGTGCGGGTCGCGACGATGATCATCCAGTAGATCGGGAAGACCGACAGCGCGAGCGCGACGATCAGTGTCAGGTAGGTCAGCGGGCTCGCGTTCCACAGGCCGCGGAAGCGGCCGGCGGGCGCGGCGTGCTTGGGGTCGGGGCGCCGGCTCCCGGGGCCGGCCAGGAGCGTGGTCACTTTGCGCCTCCGGTGCGCCGCACGGCCAGGAAGTTGATCAGGGAGAACACGATGATCAGCACGAACAGGGCCCAGGCGACGGCGGCGCCGTAGCCGTAGCGGTCATGGCCGAACGCGTTGTCGTACATGTACATCGTGATCGTCTGGAACTGGTGCAGCGGGCCGCCGTCCATCTTGTTCGGCGTGGCGACGCTGAACAGGACGGGCTCGGTGAACAGCTGCAGCCCGCCGATCGTCGAGATGATCACCGTGAAGAGGATGGTGGGACGCAGCAGCGGCACGGTGATCTGCCAGAACTGCCGGATCCGGGACGCGCCGTCGATCGCGGCGGCCTCGTACAGGTCCCTCGGGATCGCCTGCATGGCGGCCAGGTAGATCAGCGCGTTGTAGCCGGTCCAGCGCCAGTCGACCATGATCGCGATGGCGGCCCAGGACCAGCCGCGGCTGCTCGACCACTCGATCGGGTCGACGCCGAACAGCCCGATCGCCCAGTTGATCAGGCCCCAGTTCGTGTCGAACATCTGGGTGAACACGATGGCGACGGCGGCGGTCGAGGTGACCAGCGGGGCGACCATCCCGATCCGGAACATAGTCGGCAGCCGCATCCGCCGGTTCAGCGCGTTGGCGACGAACAGCGCGATGAGCAGCTGCGGGACGGTCGAGATGACGAAGATTCCGAGGGTGTTGACCGTGGCGTGCCAGAAGCCCTCGTCGGTCAGCAGGTAGTCGAAGTTGTCGAGCCCGATGAACTTGCGGGTCCCGGACGCCAGCTCCCACTGGTGCAGGGAGACCCAGAGCGTGTAGACGAGGGGGAACGCGCCGAAGATCAGGAAGACGATGTAGAACGGTGAGATGAAGGCGTAGGGGGCGCCTTTCACATCGAGCCGCGCCAGGCGGGCCCGCCAGGTGCGGCGGGGGGCCCGGTGGGTCTGCGCCGAAGTGGGTTGCGGCGGACCGTTCCGGCTGGGGCGCAGATCGGTGGTCATCGTCGTGCGCCTCCTTTCCGAGGACGGGGCGGGGCGGGCAGAAGCGGGTACGGCGGCGGCGCCGGCGGGGAGGTAGCGGCGCGGCGCCGCCGCCGTGGTCACATGTCCGGGGCGGTTACCGGGCGGCCCGCTCCGCTTCCTTGACGGACCGCTCCCAGGCGTCCTCCGGCTTCACCCTGCCCTGGCCGACGGACGTCAGCACGTTCTCCACCGCCGCACGCACGGCCTCGTTCTTCGGGCCGAGGTAGACGGGCTTCACGCTCGCCACCAGGCTGCCGAAGATCTGGCCGACCGGGGCGTTGTTGAAGTACTCGTTCTTCGCGCCCGCGACCGCCGGGTCCTGCGCGGCCTGCGGCGAGGACGGGAAGACGTTCGCCTCCTTGAACGCACCGACCTGGCCCTCGGGGGAGGTCAGGAACTTGACCAGCTCCGCGGCGGCCTTCTGGTGCTTGGACTGCTTGGGCACGGCCAGCCAGGAGCCGCCCCAGTAACCGGCGCCGCCGGGCGTGGTCGCGACGTCCCACTTGCCCTTGCCGTAGTCGCCGGAGAAGTCCTTGATGCCGCCGAGCATCCAGGACGGGCACGGCACGGTCGCGAACGTGTCGCGCTTGAGCGCCGTCTGCCACGGCGGCGTGAAGATCGACAGGTCGGCGGTGAGCTTGTTCTGCTCGAACTTCAGCGTCGTGTCGAACGCCTTCTTCACGGCCGGGTTGCTGTCGAAGACCAGGTTGTTCTGCCTGTCGAAGTAGCTGTAGCCGGGACCGGCGCCGGCCTCCTGCAGGACGGTGGCGCGGAGGATGGCGGGGGCGCCGTCCATCCACTTGGTCTTCGGCACCTTCTCCTGGAACTTCTGGCCGGTGGCGAGGAAGTCGTCCCACGTCGTCCAGAGCTGGCTGACCTTCTCGCGGTCGGTCGGCAGGCCGGCCTTCTTGAACAGGTCCTTGCGGTAGCAGATGGCGAGCGGACCGACGTCCGTGCCGAGCCCGACCAGCTGCTTGCCGTCCTGCGTCACGCCCATCTTCCACTTCCACGGCAGGAAGTTCTTCTCGAGGTCCCGGGCGCCGTAGTCGAACAGGTTGACGAACTTGTTCGCCTGCTGCATGTAGAGCGGCAGGATGCCCTCTTCCAGCATGACGACGTCGCCCGCGCCGCTGCCCGTGGCCATCCACTGCTGGATGCGCGGCATGAACGCGTCCAGGTTGTCGACCTTGCGCTGCTTGATCTTGACGTTGGGGTGGGACTGTTCGTACTGCTTGTAGAGCGCGTCGTAGCCGGGCGCGCCGAAGACGTCGACGGTGAGCTCGACCGGCCCGCTGTCGGAGTCTCCCTTGCTGTCGTCGCCGTCGCCGCCGCACGCGACGGCGAGGCTGCCGACGAGTACGGCCGCCATCGCCGTACTCAGTCCGCGCCGCATGATGGCCCTCATGGCGGACCCCTCTCAGGTTGTGTCTTGCACCGGTGTGGGAGCGCTCCCACGAAGGAAAGACCGTGACAGGGCTCACTGTCAATGCGCCGAAACCTAACCGTTACAACAACCTGGCCGCGGAGGCAGGATGGTCAGGCCCGTTCCGACACCGGGTAACCCCGGGGTCAGCCCTTTTCGGCCGGGGTCAGCCGGGCCGCCGCCGGAGCCGGCGCGGTGGACCGCCGGACCACGAGTTCCGGCCGGTAGAGCAGCTCCGTGCGGGGCGCGCGGGCGCCGCGGATCTCGTCCAGGACGGTGCTCACCGCGGCCATCGACATCTCCCGCACCGACTGCCGGATCGTGGTCAGCGGCGGGTCGAGGTAGGCGGTCAGGAGCGAGTCGTCCATGCCGGTCACGGACACGTCCCCGGGCACCTGGAGGCCGCGCGCCCGCGCCGCCCGGATCGCGCCGAGCGCCATGATGTCGTTGCCGCCGCAGATCGCCGTGCACCCCGCGTCGAGCAGCTTCGCCGCCGCGGCCTGCCCGCCCTCGACCGTGTACATGGTGTTGACGATCAGCTCGTCCACCTCGTCCGGCGCGAGGTCGGTGTGCGCCGCCATGGCGCGCCGGAACCCCTCGGTCTTGCGCCGCGTCGGCACGTACACGTCCTGCCCGATCGCCAGCCCGATCCGCCGGTGGCCCATTGCGGCCAGATGCGCGACGACCGCCTCCAGCGACGCCACGTCGTCGTTGGAGATGAACGGCGCGTCGATGTCGGGCCGGTAGCCGTTCACGAGGACGATCGGCAGCGCCTGCTCCAGCAGCCGCACGTACCGGGCCCGGTCGGAGTTGGCGTTGGCGTGCAGCCCGTTGACGAAGATGATCCCCGCGACGCCGCGCTCCAGCAGCATCTCGATGTAGTCGTCCTCGGCGACGCCGCCCGGCGACTGCGAGCACAGCACCGCCATGTACCCGTGCCGGGCCAGCGCGCTCTCGATGACCTCGGCGAACGCCGGGAAGATCGGGTTGGTCAGCTCCGGGATGATCAGCCCGATCAGCCCGGCCCGCCGCTGCCGCAGCCGGGCCGGGCGCTCGTAGCCGAGCACGTCCAGCGCCGTCAGCACCGCCTGGCGCGTGGTCGGGGACACGCCCGGCTTGCCGTTGAGCACGCGGCTCACGGTCGCCTCGCTCACCCCGGCATGCGCCGCGATGTCCGCCAGGCGCGTCGTCATGGGTTTCAAACTATCCCTCCTCGACGTCCCACCACAGAGCGGCGTCCGGGGGCAGCTCGGCGTGCCCGCCGCTCACGTGGACCGGTCCGCTCGCGAGGAGCGGGGCTCCGCGCAGGGGGACCCGGGCCGTGCGGCCGCCGGTGTTCACCGCGCACGCGAGCCGCCTCCCCCCGTTCTCCCGGACGAAGACAAGTGTGCCGGGTGGACCCGCCCGCCAGTGCAGATCGCCGTCGCCGAGGGCCGGATGCTCGCGGCGGACGCGCAGCGCCTCGCGGTAGAGGGCCAGCATGGAGTCCGGGTCGGCGGTCTGCGCGGCGACGGTCAGGTCGCGCCAGGCGGTGGGCATCGGGAGCCAGGGCGCGGCGCCCGCGCCGAAGCCGAACGGCGGCTCCTCGCCCTCCCACGGCAGCGGGACGCGGCAGCCGTCGCGGCCGGCGCCCTCGCCGCGCAGCCGCTGCGGGTCCTGCTGGAACTCCTCCGGCAGGTCGAGCACCTCCGGCAGGCCCAGCTCCTCGCCCTGGTACAGGTAGGCCGAGCCGGGCAGCGCGAGCGTCAGCAGCGCCGCCGCGCGGGCGCGCCGCAGGCCGGTCTCGCCGTCGCCGTACCGGGTGACGTGCCGTTTCACGTCGTGGTTGGACAGCACCCAGGTCGCGGGCGCGCCGACCGCGCCGGCGGTGCGCAGCGACTCGTCGATCACCGCGCGCAGCCCGCCGGCGTCCCACGGCGCGGTCAGGTAGTGGAAGTTGAACGCCTGGTGCAGCTCGTCCGGGCGGGTGTACCGGGCGAGCCGCTGCGGCGTGGGCGCCCACGCCTCGGCGACGGCGATCCGCTCGCCGCCGTAGGAGTCGAGCAGGCGCCGCCACTCGCGGTGGATGTCGTGGACGGCGTCCTGGTCGAAGTAGGGCAGGACGGCCGTGCCGAGCATCTCGACCTGGCCGGCGCGGCCGACGTCCGGCAGCCCCGGGGCCTTGGCCATGCCGTGGGCGACGTCGACGCGGAAGCCGTCCACGCCGAGGTCGAGCCAGAACTTCAGGATGTCCGCGAACTCGGCGCGGACCTCGGGGTTCTCCCAGTTCAGGTCGGGCTGCTCGGGTGCGAACAGGTGCAGGTACCACTGGCCGTCCGGCAGCCGGGTCCAGGCGGGGCCGCCGAACACCGACTCCCAGTCGTTGGGGGGCCGCGCGCCGTCCGGGCCCCGCCCGTCCCGGAAGATGTAGCGGGCGCGCTCGGCGGAGCCGGGCGGCGCGGCGAGCGCGGCCCGGAACCAGGCGTGCCGGTCGGACGTGTGGTTCGGCACGACGTCCACGATGATCCGCAGGCCGTGGGCGTGCGCGTCCTCGATCAGGCCGCGGGCGTCGGCGAGCGTGCCGAACAGCGGGTCGACGTCGCGGTAGTCGGCCACGTCGTAGCCGAAGTCGGCCATCGGGGAGACGTAGAACGGGGTCAGCCAGAGCGCGTCCACGCCGAGGCCGGCGAGGTAGGGCAGCCGGGACCGGACGCCGGGCAGGTCGCCGACGCCGTCGCCGTCGGAGTCGGCGAAGCTGCGCACGTACACCTGGTAGATGACGGCGTCGCGCCACCATCGGGTGCCCCCCTCCCGGCGGGAGGCGCGGGCGAGCAGGGTGTCCTGGGTCATGAACGTCCTTCGAATCGGGAGCCGTCTGCGTGCTTCACTTGACGCCGCCGGCGGTGAGGCCGGCGACGATCCGGCGCTGGAAGACCAGCACCACGACGATGAGCGGGACGGTCACGATCACCCCGGCCGCCATCTGGGTGCCGAACGGCTGGTCGAACCCGGAGACGCCGGTGAACTTGGAGATCGCGACCGTGGCGGTCTGCATCTCCTTCTTGTTGACCATGGACAGCGCGATGAGGAACTCGTTCCACGCGGCGATGAAGGTCAGGATCGCCGTCGTGAACACCCCGGGCGCCGCGAGCGGGACGATGATCTTGCGGAACGCCTGGCCGCGGGTGCAGCCGTCCACCATCGCCGCCTGCTCCAGCTCGAACGGGAGCTGCCGGAAGAACGCGGTGAGCAGCCACACCGACAGCGGCAGCGCGAACCCGAGGCTGGGCAGCACCATCGCCTGGTAGGTGTTGATCCACCCGATGTCCGTGAAAAGTTTCAGCAAGGGAACAAGCTGCGAGATTCCCGGGAACATGGTGGTCGCGATGATCAGTCCGAGCACCGCGTTCTTGCCCCGGAAGTCCAGCCTGGCCAGCGCGTACGCGGTGAACGTGCCGATCAGCAGGGTCAGCG
Organism: Actinomadura sp.; assembly: GCF_044508335.1. Taxonomy (NCBI): domain Bacteria; kingdom Bacillati; phylum Actinomycetota; class Actinomycetes; order Streptosporangiales; family Thermomonosporaceae; genus Actinomadura; species Actinomadura sp. Next base: position 95,163 of record NZ_JBIQHY010000001.1, on the reverse strand, counting down.
CGGTCGTGCCGCCGGCCACGATGAGGCTGTTCAGCAGCGCGCGGCCGAACCCGTTGCCGCCGGAGAAGACCGCGGAGAAGTTCTCCAACGACCACCGCGCCGGGACGATCGAGTTGTCGAACTGGTCCTGCGGGCGCCGGAACGCCGAGATCGCCATCCAGTAGAACGGCGCCAGGCAGTACACCGTCACCGCGGCGAACCCGAGGTAGGGCAGCAGCCGCTTCGTCCGTGTCATGCCGCCTTCTTCCGCGCGCGCCTCGACCGCCGGCTCGACTGCCGGCTCGACCGCCGGCGGGCCTCGCCGATGATGTCGGCGCCGAGCAGTTTCACGAACAGGTACGCGATCAGCGCGATGTACAGGAACAGCACGGTCGCGTACGCGGCCGCCGACCCGTACCGCAGGTTGGACGCCTCGAACCAGGCGATCATCGTCAGCGTCTCCACCGACTTCTGGTTGACGCCGATCAGCACGGCGGGCAGGTCGAACATGCGCAGGACGTCCAGCATGCGGAACAGCACCGCGACCAGCAGAGCGGGCTTGACCAGCGGCAGCGTGATCCGGAAGAACTGCTGGACGGGCCCGGCGCCGTCGACCCGCGCCGCCTCGTAGACGTCCCGGGGGATCATCTGCAGCCCGGCGAGGACGAGCAGCCCGATGAACGGGGAGGTCTTCCACACCTCGGCGACGACGACGGCCATCTTGGCGGGGAACCCGTCGGCGGTCCACAGGATCTGCTGCCGCAGCACCGCGTTCGCGGCGCCGTCCGCCTGGAAGATCCACCGCCACAGCAGCCCGGAGATCGCGGTCGGGATCGCCCACGGGACGAGGATGCCGGCGCGCACGATCGCCCGCCCCCGGAACGCCTGGTGCATGATCAGCGCCATCGCGACGCCGATCAGCGTCTCCAGCACCACGGTCGTCAGCGTGAAGAACGTGGTGTTGGAGAAGGCGTTCCAGAACGCGTCGGCGCGGTCGCCCCGGAAGATCGCGGTGTAGTTGTCCAGGCCGACGAACCGGTCGCCCTCCACGACGAACCCCTGCGCGTCCAGGCCCTCGCCGCGCGCGTACAGCGACTCGCGGAACCCGGCGAGGACGGGGTAGCCGATGACCAGGGCGAGCACGAGCAGCGTGGGGGACAGCAGCAGCGCCGCGAGCCGCCTCGTCCCCTGCGCGTCGCGGCCGCGCCGGCGGGGCGCGTCCGCCGCGGGGGCGCCCGCGGCGGACGGCGTCTCGATCGCGGTCATGCCGCTCACTGCGCGGTCAGCGGCCGAAGCTTGGCCTGCAGGTCGGAAAGGGCCTGGTCGACGGGCTTCTTGCCGGTCACCGCGTCGTACATCTCGCCCTGGATCGCGGCGGTCACGTCGCCGTACTTCACCGCGACGGGCCGCGGCTCGGCGTTCGTGATGGCCTTCTTCAGCACCGGCAGGTACGGGAACTTCTTCACCATCTCGGGGTCGTCGTAGAGCGCGGCGATCGTCGGGGCCTGGGAGGTGGCGAGCAGGTTGTCGCGCTGCGCCTGCTCACCGGTCAGGTACCGGATGAAGTCGAGCGAGGTCGCCTTGTTCTCGGCGAACGCGGAGATCGCGAGGTTGTGCCCGCCGAGGTTGGAGACGCCGGGGCCGTCCGGGCCGGGCAGCGGCGCGACGGCGAACTTGCCCGCCACCTTGGACGAGCCGTCGTCGGAGTTGGCGAGCGCGTACTGGTAGGGCCACTGCCGCTGGAACACGAGCTTGCCGGACTGGAAGTAGCGGCGCCCGCCCTCGGTGTCGAGGGTGACGGCCTCCTTCGGCATGTGCTCCTTCTTGGCCTTCACGAGGAACTCGACGCCCTGCTTCGCCTGCGGGGTGTTCAGCGCCGGCCGGCCGTCCTCGCCGATGATCGAGCCGCCGGCGCTGCCGATCGCCTCGACCGCGCTGATCGTCATGCTCTCGGTCTTGTTGACCTCGGTGAAGAAGCAGTCGATGTCCTTGGCCCCGGGCAGCTTCCGGACCTTGGCGCAGTCGTCCCACATCTCGTCGTAGGTCTTGGGCGGCTCGGCGATCCCGGCCTTCTTGAGGAGGTCCTCGCGGTAGTAGAGCATCCCGGCGTCGGACGTGGACGGCACCGCGTACAGCCGGCCGCGGTACTGCCCGGTGGTGATCGTCGCCGGCAGCATCTTCGACAGGTCGATCCTGTCCTTGGGCAGCTCGGTCAGCCAGCGGTTCGCGGCGAACTCGGCGGTCCACACGACGTCGAGGTTCAGCACCGAGTAGGCGTCCGACTTGGTCGTGGCGTTCTGGATCATCTGCTGCCGCTGGTCGTTCGGCTCGTCCGGCAGCTCGATGACGCGGACCTGCTCCTTCGGGTGCTCGGAGTTCCAGGCGTCCACCTGCTTCTGCAGGTTGCCCGAGCGGTCCTTGCCGGTGACGAAGGTGATGGGGCCGCGGCCGTCCAGCGCCGCCGCGCCCGCGCCGCCCGCGGAGCCGCCGCCGTCATCGCCGCCGCACGCCGAGAGCGACAGCGCGAGGGCGGCGCACACGACCGTGCCGCCGATGAGGGGGATGCGCCGCATGGTGTCCTCCTTCGCGGGAGGGCCCTCGCCGGGGCCGCCGTCCCGCAGGTCCGTACTGGGGGTGACTGGACGGGGACGTTAGCAACGGGTTGCAGCCTCGTAAATGCCTTGCAGAAACTTTCTGCAAGGCTGTGGCCGATCTGTAACCGACTTGCAGCGGCCGGACAATCCGGTCGACGCGCCCGGAGACCCTGCGCCAGGCTTCACCCGTGACGATCTCCGACCACGGCGCCGGGCTCGACCTCGTCCGCGACCACACGATCCTGTCGGTGGTGACCGGGTCGCGAGCCTACGGGCTGGCGACCGATGCCAGCGACATCGACCGCCGCGGCGTCTATGCGGCCCCTGCCCCGCTGTTCTGGCGTTTCACCAAGCCGCCGGCCCATGTGGACGGCCCGCTGCCCGAGCAGTCCTCCTGGGAGCTGGAGCGGTTCTGCGCGCTGGCCCTCGGCGCGAACCCCACCGTCCTGGAGTGCCTGTGGTCGCCGCTGGTCGAGAAGGCGACCCCGGCAGGCGAGGAGCTGCTGGCCGTCCGGTCCGCCTTCCTGTCCCGGCACGCGCACCGCACGTTCCTCCGCTACGCCGAGGCGCAGTTCCGCAAGCTGGAAGGCGACTTGCGCAACGGCGGCGCGCCGCGCTGGAAGCACGTCATGCACATGCTGCGGCTGCTGGTGAGCGGCCTGCACCTCGTCCGGCACGGGGAGCCGCGGGTGGACGTCGGCGACCTGCGCGACCGCCTCCTCGCCGTCCGCCGGGGCGAGGTCGCCTGGGACGAGATCGAGACCTGGCGCGCCTCGCTCACCGCCGACCTGGACGGGGCCGTTGCGCGCAGCCCGCTCCCGCCCGAACCCGACCGGGCCGCGGTCGAGGATCTCCTCGTCTCCATCCGCCGCAGGAGCGTGAACCGGTGAGACTCCCCGAGGGCATGCTGGCCCGCTTCGCCGCCGACCATCCCTGGCCCCGCGCGTTCCTCACCGTCAGCGGCGCGCACCTGTACGGCTTCCCGTCCGAGGACTCCGACATCGACCTGCGCGGCGTCCACCTGCTGCCGCTGGAGGAGATCGTCGGCCTGGAGACGGGCGAGGAGACGGTCACGCTGATGTGGGACCACGGCGGCGTGGAGGCCGACGCGGTCACCCACGACCTCGCCAAGTTCTGCACGCTGCTGCTGAGGCGCAACGGGTACGTCCTGGAGCAGGTCATGTCGCCGCTGGTCGTGGCCACCTCGGAGGTGCACGACGAGCTGAAGGCGCTCGTGCCGGGGCTGGTGACGTCGAACCACGCGCACCACTACCTGGGGTTCGCGCGGTCGCAGTGGACGCTGTTCGAGAGGTCGCGCGAGCTGAAGCCGCTGCTCTACACGTTCCGGGTGCTGCTGACCGGGATCCACCTGATGCGGACCGGCGAGGTCGAGGCCGGCCTGACCCGCCTCGCCGGCGGCGGCCCGCCGTATCTGCCGGAGCTGATCGAGGCGAAGCGGGCGGCCGAGCACGGCGGCCTCCCGGACGGCGCTCCCGGCCTGCCCCGCCTGCGGGACGACGTCGCCGCGCTCACCGCCCGGCTGGAGGACGAGCGCGGCCGCAGCTGCCTGCCCGAGTTCCCCGCGGACCGCCGCGCCCTCCACGACTTGGTGGTTCGCGCGCGCCTAGGCTGAACCCTGCGGCGCCTCCCCTGCGTGCCACCGGTAGTACGGACCGTTTTGGACGCAACCACCCGGTGCGTTCGCCACGTACCAGTCAGTACGTACCAGGTGATCGCGGACCGAGGAAGGGGAGCGATGCGCGAGCAGGGCATCGATCGCAATGACATCGCGGAGGCGGATCTGCGGACGAGGCGCGGGGTGTTCCGCGCCGTCGCGTTCCGCGACCCGGTCGACGGGCACGAGCACATGGCGCTGGTGCGCGGCGACGTCGGGGAGCGGGGGGACGTGCTCGTCCGGATGCACTCCGAGTGCATGACCGGCGACATCTTCGGCGCGACCCGCTGCGAGTGCGGGGACCAGCTCGGCGCGGCGCTGGACGCGATCGTCCGCGAGGGCGCCGGCGTCCTGGTCTACCTGCGCGGGCACGAGGGGCGCGGGATCGGCCTCGTCGCGAAGGTGCGCACCCACATCCTGCAGGACGACCAGGGCCTCGACACCGTCGACTCCGCGACCGCCATCGGGCTGCCGGTGGACGTCCGCGACTACGGCCCGGCCGCGCGGATCCTGCGGCACCTCGGCGTCCGGTCGGTGCGGCTGATGTCGAACAACCCGGACAAGGTCCGGGCCCTGGAGTCCTACGGGGTGGTCGTCGCGGCGCGGGTGCCGCTGCTCGTCCCCGTCAGCGACGACAACATCCGCTACCTCACCGCCAAGCGCGACCGCCTCGGCCACGACCTGCCCCAGCTGGACGCCGCCGCCGCAGTCCTCGGTGAGGCGCCGGTCAGCGAGGTGCGCTGATGACCCGGCCGATGACGCTGACGCGGCCCGCGCTCCAGGCGCACGTGCCGCTGCCGCGCCGGCCCCGGCTGACCCGCGGCCCCGAGCTGGGTCTCGCGGTGGCGGCGCAGCTCGCGCTGCTGGCGGTGCTTCGTCCCGGCCACGCGGGCCTGGCCGTGGGCGTCGGATACGCGCTGGCGTCGTGGGCGGTCCTCGCCCGTGCGTTCCGCGGCAGGCGCGCGCTCGGACCGGCCGACCACGTGACGCTGGCCCGGGTCGTGCTCACCGGAGGTGTCGCGGCGCTGGTCGCGGGGCATCTCGCCGGTGCGGGGCACACCGCGGCGCTGGTCGCGGTCGCGTCGGCCGCGCTCGTCCTGGACGGGGTCGACGGGCAGGTCGCCCGCCGCACCGGGACGGTGTCCAAGCTCGGCGCGCGGTTCGACATGGAGGCCGACGCGCTCCTCGTGCTGGTGCTGAGCGTCGAGGTCGCGTGGACGGCGGGGGCCTGGGTGCTGGCGATCGGCGCCATGCGGTACGCGTTCGGCGCGGCGGCCTGGGCGGCGCCGTGGCTGCGCGCGGACCTGCGCCCGAGCGTCGCGCGCAAGGCCGTCGCGGTGGTGCAGGGCGTGGTGCTCGTCGTGGCCGCGTCGGGCCTCGTCCCGTACGCGGGCCTGCTGGTGGCGGCGGCGCTCGCGCTGCTGGTGTGGTCGTTCGGCCGGGACGTGCGGTGGCTGTTCGCGCGGCGCGACCGGCGCGGGGACGCGGTTCGGGGGAGGGGCACGGATGGAGCGCGACGCGCGCGCCTTCTGGATCCGGTCGCCCGGTAAGGGGGAGATCCGCGATCTCGTCCTGCCGGAGCCGGGGCCCGGCGAGGCGGTCGTCCGCACGCTGTACTCGGGCGTGAGCCGCGGCACGGAGGCGATCGTGTTCCGCGGCGGCGTCCCGCCGAACCAGCACGCGATCATGCGGGCGCCGTTCCAGGACGGGACGTTCCCGGGCCCGGTCAAGTACGGGTACCTGAACGTCGGCGTGGTCGAGCAGGGCCCGCCCGAGCTGGCCGGGCGCACGGTGTTCTGCCTGTACCCGCACCAGACCCGGTACGTGGTGCCGGCGAGCGCGGTCAGCGTCGTCCCGGACGACGTGCCGCCGGGCCGCGCCGTCCTCGCCGGGACCGTGGAGACCGCGGTCAACGCGCTGTGGGACGCGGCGCCGCTGGTCGGCGACCGCATCGCCGTGGTGGGCGCCGGGATGGTCGGCTGCTCGGTCGCCGGGGTCCTCGCGGGGTTCCCGGGCGGCCGCGTCCAGCTGGTCGACACCGACCCGTCCCGGGCGGCCGTCGCGGAGGCGCTCGGCGTGGAGTTCGCCCCGCCGGAGCGGGCGGCGGGCGGCTGCGACCTGGTCGTGCACGCGAGCGCGACCGAGGCGGGGCTGGCGCGGTCGCTGGAGCTGCTCGCGCCGGAGGGGCAGGTCGTCGAGCTGAGCTGGTACGGCGACCGGCGGGTCGGTGTCCCGCTGGGGGAGTTCTTCCACTCGCGGCGGCTCACGATCCGGGGCAGCCAGGTCGGCGCGGTGCCGCCGTCCCGCCGGGCGGGCCGGACGTTCGCCGACCGGCTCGCGCTGGCGCTGCGGCTCCTCGCGAACCCCGCCTTCGACTCGCTCATCACCGGGGAGAGCCCGTTCGCCGAGCTGCCGGAGCTGATGCCGCGGCTGGCGGGCGGGGAGCTCCCCGCGCTCTGCCATCGGATCGTCTACTGACCCGGATCTTCTGCTCGGATCTCTCTGGAGGAGGACGCTGTTGTTCGGTATCACCGTCCGCGACCACGTCATGATCGCGCACAGCTTCCGCGGCGAGGTCTTCGGGCCCGCGCAGCGGCTGCACGGCGCCACGTACGTGGTGGACGCGACGTTCCGCCGGGCCGATCTCGACCCGGACGGGCTCGTCGTCGACATCGGGCTCGCCACCCGCGAGCTGGGCGAGGTCCTGGGCGGGCTGAACTACCGCAACCTGGACGACGAGCCGGACTTCGCCGGGGTCAACACCTCGACGGAGTTCCTCGCCAAGGTCATCGCCGACCGGCTCGCCGACCGGGTCCGCGCCGGCGCGCTGGGCGAGAACGCGCGCGGCCTGTCCGGCATCACGGTGACGCTGCACGAGTCGCACGTCGCCTGGGCCAGTTACGAGCGCGACCTATGACCGCCCCGGAGATCCGCGTCGTCGTCCCCGGCGGCATCGACGACACCGCCGCCCCGAGCGGCGGCAACCGCTACGACCGGCGGCTGTGCGACGAGCTCGCCGCGTCCGGGCGCCCCGTCCGCGAGGTGGCGGTGCCGGGCGCGTGGCCGCGCCCGGACGAGCGGGACCGGGACGGCCTCGCCCGCGCCCTCGCCGAGTTCCCGGACGGGGCCGTCGTCCTCATCGACGGGCTGGTGGCGTGCGGGGTGCCGGACGTCGTCGTGCCGGAGGCGGGACGGCTGCGGCTGGCGGTCCTGGTCCACCTCCCGCTGGCGGACGAACCCGGGCAGGCCGACCTGAACGCCGGCGAACGGAAGGTCCTGGAGTCGGCCGGGGCGGTCATCGTGACCAGCCCTTGGGCCAAGGACCATCTCATCGCCCACCACGGGCTCGACCCGTCCCGCGTCCACGCGGTCGTCCCGGGCACCGACCCGGCGCCGCTCGCGTCCGGCACCGACGGCGCGACCCGCCTGCTGTGCGTGGCGTCGGTGACCCCGCGCAAGGGCCACGACGTCCTGGTGGAGGCGCTGTCCACGATCACGCACCTGCCCTGGCACTGCGAATGCGTCGGCCCCCTCGGCGGCGACCCCGGCTACGTGACCAAGCTGCGCCGGAGCATCGGCGGGCACGACCTCGACGGCCGCGTCGAACTGCGGGGGCCGCTCACCGGGAAGCGGCTGGACGACGCCTACGCCGCCGCGGACGTCCTCGTCCTCGCCTCCCGCGCCGAGACGTTCGGGATGGTGGTGACCGAGGCGCTCGCGCGCGGCGTCCCCGTCGTGGCGACGTCGGTGGACGGCGTCCCCGACACGCTCGGCTGGGACCCGACCGGCGCCGTCCCCGGCCTCCTCGTCCCGCCGGACGACCCCGGCGCGCTGGCCGCGGCGCTGCGCCGCTGGCTCGTCGAACCCGAGCTGCGGGGGCGCCTGCGCGCCGCGGCCCGGCTGCGCCGCGGCATGCTGCCCGGCTGGAACGACACGGCCCGCCGCATGGCGACCGTCCTGTCCCGGCTGCGGAGGGAGGCGCGATGAGCTACGACCCCGACTGGCTCGCGCTCCGGGAGGGCGCCGACGCCGCCGCCCGCGCCGCCGAACTGCTCGACCCGCTGCGCGCCGCGCTCCCGCCGGACGAGCCGCTGGTCATCTGGGACCTCGGCTGCGGCACCGGCTCGCTCGGCCGCTGGCTGTCCGGGCGGCTGCGCGGCCCGCAGCACTGGATCCTGCAGGACCGCGACCCCGCGCTGCTCGACCTGGCCCGCGCCTCCGCCTACACCACCGCCGACGGGCTGCCCGCGACGGTCGAGACGCGCGCCGGCGACCTGGCCGGGCTGCGCGCGTCCGACCTGGTCGGCGCGTCGCTCGTCACCGCGTCGGCGCTGCTGGACGTGCTCACCGCCGCCGAGATCGAGACGATCGCGGCCGCGGCCGGCTGCCCGGCGCTGCTCACCCTGTCGGTCGTCGGCCGCGTCCGGCTCACCCCGTCCGAGCCGCTCGACGCCGTGTTCGCCGCCGCCTTCGACGCCCACCAGCGCCGCGGCGGCCGGCTCGGACCGGACGCCGTCACCGCCGCGATCAAGGCGTTCGGGCGCCGCGGCGCGACCGTCGTCACCCGGCCGAGCCCGTGGCGGCTCGGCCCCGGCCAGTCCGCGCTCACCGAGGCGTGGCTGCGCGGCTGGGTCGGCGCCGCCGTCGAGCAGGACCCGGATCTGGCCGGGATCGCGGACGGCTACCTGGAGCGCCGCCTCGCCGAGTGCGCCGCGGGCCGCCTCTCCGCCGAAGTCCACCACCTGGACCTGCTCGCCATACCTGGGGGAACATCATGAAGCGGCTCTGGCCCTGGGGGCGCCTGCTCATCGGCCTGGGCATCCTCGGCGCGCTGCTGTGGTGGCACAGCACGGACGCGTTCGTGGCGGCGTTCCGCTCCATCGACCCCGGAGCCGTCGTCCTGGCGCTCGCCATCGGGCTCGTCACCACGGCGCTCAGCGCGGCCCGCTGGCGGCTGGTCGCCCGGCGCCTCGGCCTGCACCTGCCGCTGGCCGGCGCCGTCACCGACTACTACCGGTCCCAGTTCCTCAACGCCGTGCTGCCCGCGGGCGTCCTCGGGGACGTGCACCGGGCGGTGAGCCACGGCCACCGGTCCGGTGACGTCGCCCGCGGCGTGCGGGCCGTGTTCCTCGAACGGATCGCCGGCCAGGGCGTCGCCATCGTCGCCGGGGTCGCCGCCCTGTTCGCCTACCCGGCCCTGCTGTCGGCGATGGCCCCGGCCCTCATCCCGGTGGGGATCGTCCTGGTCGCGCTGCCGGTGCTGTGCCGCTGGCGGCATCCCGCCCTGGCGTCCACGTTCAGCGACCTGCGCGCCGCCGCGCGCGCCTGGCCGGGCGTCGTCGGCCTGTCGGCCGCGGCGCTGGGCGGCCACCTGGCGCTGTTCGTCGTCGCGGCCCGCCTGGCGGGCGCGACGGCGCCGGTCCTCACCCTGCTGCCGCTGATGCTGCTCGCGCTGCTGGCGATGGTGCTGCCCGTCAACGTCGGCGGCTGGGGGCCGCGCGAGGCCGTCCTCGCGCTGGCGTTCGGCGCGGCCGGGCTCGGCTCAGCGCAGGGCCTGACCGTCTCCGTCGTGTACGGGGTGCTGAGCTTCGTCGCCTGCCTGCCCGGCGCCGCGACCCTGCTGCTGAAGCACCGCGAGGACGTCCCCGAACGCCGCGACAAGGCTCCGCAGCGCGTCCCGGCCCTTGCCGGCGCGGGCCAGTGAGGGCCGCCCGATGACGCCCGACCGGGTGTAGGCGGCCATCCCGGCCGTCAGCAGATGCCGCCGGTCGCCGGCCAGGTGGTCGGCGGTGTCGTACCCGTCCCTGAGCAGCTCGGGATGCGCGTGCAGCAGGATCGACGCCTCCAGCTCGCCGGCGTGCATGTCGCCGTCCCCGGACGTCTCGACGCCCGCCGCCCGCCGCGCGTCCTCCCAGTCGTCGAAGCCCGGGAACAGCGCCATGTCGCCGTGCGCCTCCTGCACGACGTTGCCGAGGACGTAGTTGCCGCCGTGCCCGTTGACCAGCACCAGCTTCGGCACCCCGGCCCTGCGCAGCGACCCGGCGACGTCCCGGACCACCGCGTGCAGCGTCGCGGCGGAGATGCTCACCGTCCCGGGCCAGCCGGCGTGCTCGTGCGAGCAGGAGATCGTCACGGGCGGCAGCAGCCGCACCGGGTGCGCCTTCGCGATCTCCTCCGCGAGCGTGCAGGCGATCACCGTGTCCGTCGCGAGCGGCAGGTACGGCCCGTGCTGCTCGAAGCTGCCCACCGGCAGCACCGCCACGGGGACGTCCGGGACCTCGGCGCTCGTATGCATCGGCAACATGCCCCAACTCTGCCGCATCCCGCCGCGGCCCGGCGCCGGCTCACCCGCCGAGCAGCTCCCGGACGAGCCCGCCGACCTGCCCGGTCTCGGTGAGGAACCCGTCGTGCCCGGACGGCGACTCGATCACCCGCGGCCGGTCCGCGCCCGGGATGCCGGCCGCCAGCTCCTCCTGCTGGCGCAGCGGGTAGAGCCGGTCGGAGTCGACCCCGGCCACCAGCGTCCGCGCCGTCACCCGGCGCAGCGCGGCGGCCGTCCCGCCCCGCCCGCGGCCGACGTCGTGGCCGTTCATCGCCTCGGTGAGCACCACGTAGCTGCCCGCGTCGAAGCGCCCCACCAGCTTCCCCGCGTGGTGGTCGAGGTAGGACTCCACCTGGTAGCGCCCGCGCCGCCACGGGTCCTCGCCGTCCTGCGGCCGGCGGCCGAAACGGGCCTGCAGCTCCGGCTCGCTGCGGTAGGTGATGTGGGCGAGCCTGCGGGCCGTGCCGAGGCCGGCGTGCGGGCCGTCCCCCGGCGCGGCGTCGTGGTAGTCGCCGCCGCGCCAGCCCGGATCCGACCGGATGGCGTGCAGCTGCACGCTCGCCATCGCGATCTGCTCGGCGCTCGCCGCCGCCGCGGTGGCGAGCAGCAGCAGCGACGCCGTGCGCTCCGGATGCGTCACCGCCCACTCCAGGGCGCGCATGCCGCCCATCGACCCGCCGGCCACCATCGCCCAGCGGCCGATGCCGAGCTCGTCCGCCAGCCGCGCCTCGGCGGCGACCATGTCGCGCTGCGTCAGGTACGGGAACGACCCTCCCCAGGGCCGGCCGTCCGGGCGGCGCGAGGCCGGCCCGGTGCTGCCCTGGCAGCCGCCCAGCACGTTGGGGGCGACGATGAACCACCGGTCGGTGTCCAGCGGGCGGCCCGGCCCGACCAGGCCGTCCCACCAGCCGGGCGTGGGATGACCCGGCCCGGCCGGCCCGGCGACGTGGCTGTCCCCGGTGAGGGCGTGCAGCACCAGCACCGCGTTGGAGGCGTCGGGGGCGAGCCGCCCCCAGGTCTCGTACGCGAGCCGCACGCCGGGCAGCGCGCCGCCGGCCTCCAGCGGCAGCGGGCCGTCCAGGGCGAACCACTGCCGCCGCCCGGGCGGGTCCCCCTCCCGCCAGGCCCCGGAGGCCGGCGGGAGGGAGACCGGTGCGGTCTCGGCGCCGATGCTCAGGACGCTCCCTTCGCCGCGCGGAAGCCGGCCTCCAGGTCCGCCTTGAGGTCGGCGACGCTCTCGATCCCGATGCACAGCCGGACCAGGCCGGGGGTGACGCCGGCGGCGGCCAGCTCGACCTCGTTGAGCTGGCTGTGCGTCGTGGACGCCGGGTGGATGATCAGGCTGCGCACGTCCCCGATGTTGGCCAGGTGGCTGAACAGCTGGACGCCCTCCACGAACCGCCGTCCCGCCTCGCTGCCGTCGCGCAGCTCGAAGCACACGATGGCGCCCGTGCCGCGCGGCAGGTACCGCTCGGCGGCCCCGTTCCACGGGCTGGACGCGAGCCCCGGGTAGTGGACGGCCGACACCTCCTCGCGCCGCTCCAGCCACCGGGCCAGCTCCAGCGCGCTCGCGGACTGCCGCTCCATCCGCAGGCTGAGCGTCTCCACGCCCTGCAGCAGCAGGAACGCCGAATGCGGAGCGATGGCGGGGCCGAGGTCGCGCAGCAGCTGGACGCGCAGCTTGATCCCGTAGGCGCCGGGGCCGAGCGCCGGCCAGTACCGCAGGCCGTTGTAGCTCGGGTCCGGCTCGGTGAAGTCGGGGAACCGCTCGGGGTGCGCCCCGAAGTCGAACGTTCCGCCGTCGACCACGACGCCCGCGATGGTGGTGCCGTGCCCGCCGATGAACTTGGTCGCCGAGTGCACCACGATGTCGGCGCCGTGCTCGATCGGCCGCACCAGGTACGGCGTCGCGATCGTGTTGTCCACGATCAGCGGGACGCCCGCGGCGTGCGCGACGTCGGCGACGCCCCGGATGTCCAGCACGTTGCCGCGCGGGTTGCCGATGCTCTCGGCGAACAGCGCCTTGGTGTCCGGCCGGATCGCGGCGCGCCAGGCGTCCAGGTCGTCGGGGTCCTCGATGAAGGAGACCTCGATGCCGAACTTCGGCAGGGTGTGCTGGAACAGGTTGTGCGTCCCGCCGTAGATCGTCGAGCTGGACACGATGTGGTCGCCGGCGCGCGCCAGGTTCCAGATCGCCATCGACTCCGCGGCCTGCCCCGAGGCCACCGCGACCGCGCCGACCCCGCCCTCCAGCGCCGCGATGCGCTTCTCGAAGGCGTCCTGCGTCGGGTTCATGATGCGCGTGTAGATGTTGCCCGGCTCGGCGAGCGAGAACAGGTTCGCGGCGTGCTCGGTGTCGCGGAAGACGAACGACGTCGTCTGGTAGATCGGCACCGCCCGCGCGCCGGTGGCCGGGTCGGGCTCGGCGCCGGCGTGCACCTGCTTGGTCTCGAACGACCAGCCGGCCTCGGCGGACGTGGCGGGGTCGGCGTGTTCACTCATGGCTCTCCTAGGACTGGGGCGAGGAAGAAAGGGGTTTCCTGCCGGGTCGGCGCCATCACGGCCGTGCGGATGCGGTGGGCGCGGGTCGACGGGCGCCGGGGGCGCGCGGCGCGGGCGCGCCGGGCTTGCGGGACGGCGCCGGGCAGGGCGGCGGCGTCAGCGCGTCGTGCGGCGACAAGCGCAGCTGGTGACGCGCCCGTAGTCGACATGGCGGCGCGCCACGAGCATGGTCATTCGGGCAGTTTATCCTGGTCAGGACGGTTCTCCCGAGTAACGTGCATCACAGCCGAACGAGATTCGCCCTGCCCCGCCGCGGAGGCGCCGGGCCGCCCGCTCAGGCGGCGACGAGTTCCTCGTCGCGCTCGTCGCGAGCCTGGAGCGGGGCGGCGGTCACCGGGACCGGCCGCTGCCGCGCCCGCCGCACCCGCCGCACCCGCCCGGCCGCCGCGACCAGCGCCATGGAGCCGGCGAGCAGGACGGCGGCCACGATCCCGTCCAGCCAGTAGTGGTTGGCCGTCACGACCACCACGAGGACCGTGACCGGAGCGTGCAGCGCGACGACCCACCGCCAGCGGCTCCGCGACGTCCTGACCACCGCGACCGCGACGAGCAGCGCCCAGCCGACGTGCAGCGACGGCATCGCCGCGTACTGGTTCGCGATCCCGTCGGCCGCCGCCGGATAGGCCGACGGCCCCACGGCCAGCATCGTGTCGACGGCCCCGACGCCCGCCAGCCGCGGCGGCGCGAGGGGGAACAGCGTGTGCACGACCAGGCCCGCCGCCGTCAGCACCACCAGCTCGTTGCGCACCCTGCCGTAGGAGGGGCGGTGCCGTACGTACAGCCAGACCAGCAGCAGCGCCGTCCCGGGGAAGTGGACGCCCACGTAGTAGACGTTGGCCAGGAAGGCCGTGTGGTCCCACCCGAGCGCCCACCGCTGGAGATCGATCTCGCTGGGCAGCCATTGTCGCTCGAAGCCCCACAGCCGGTGCGCGTTCGCCATCGCCTGGCCGGGGCCGTGCTCGATGACCGTCCGCCCCCACTTGTAGAAGGCGAACAGGATCGCGAGCAGCCCGGCCTCGGTCGCCAGCGGGCGCAGCCTGCCCGTTATCGTCCCGCTCGCCATCGCGTGCCCCCTCCGTGCCGGTCGTCGTCCAATCACAACCCTCGCGTCCGACACTTCCGGGGACGATGGGCCCAGCCACCCGGTGGCGGGAGGAAAGGTCCATGGAAGAGGGTGGAGCTAACCCCACCCGTTCCGTAGATTTCGGGACATGATCTCCGGTGAATGGCTCAACCGGCCTCCCGCGTCCACCCAGGACGGACCGGCGCTCCTCGTCACCGCCGAGAAGGGCAGCGACTTCTGGCGGACGACGGCCTACGGCTACGACCGCGACAGCGGCCACGCCCTCCTGTCGCCCCTCGGCCCCGAGGCCGCGATCGAGGTCTCGTTCGTCGCCGACTACGACCAGCAGTTCGACCAGGCGGGCGTCCTCGTGCGCCTGGACGAGGAGACCTGGATCAAGGCGGGCGTCGAGTACTGCGACGGGGTCCTCCAGCTCGGCGCGGTCGTCACGCACAAGGTCTCGGACTGGTCGTCGGCCCCCGTCCCGTGGACGGGACGCGAGGTGACGCTCCGGGCCAGCCGCTCGGGCGACGCGGTGACGATCCGGGCGCGCGCCGGCTCCGACCCGTGGCGGATGATCCGCCTGGCCCCCTTCCCGCCGGGCGTCCCGGCGACGGCCGGGCCCTACTGCTGCGCCCCCGAACGCGACGGCCTCACCGTGCGCTTCACCCGCGTGTCCATGGGCCCGCCGGACGAGACGCTGCACAGCTAGATACCCAAGCACTTACTTGGTATCCTCCCGTCGGCGACCGACGGGAGGACGGCACATGGCGCTCGCACCGGTGATCGAGGAACGCGCGGGCTGCGGCCCGGCCGCCCGGGCGGCCGCCCGCATCGCCCGCCGGCTCGTCCGCCCGCTCGTCGCCCGCCTCCCGTGGACCCCGGTCACGCTGCGCCTCGCCCCGCTGATCGACCTGGGCGCCGCGCTGCTGCTCCCGCCGCGCGGCACGAAGGTCACCAAGGTCCGGAACCTCGGCTGCGGGGCCGAATGGGTCCGCGGCCGCGGCGTGCCCGCGGACTCCCGCCGGGCGATCCTCTACTTCCACGGCGGCGGCTTCGTCGCCTGCGGCCTGCGCACCCACCGCCGCATGATCGCCCGCATCTCGCAGGCCGCCGGCATGCCCGTCCTCTCCGTCGCCTACCGCATGCCGCCGCGCGTCCCCATCCGGACCACGATCGACGACTGCGTGGCCGCCTACCGCTGGCTCCTCGAAACCCGCGCGCCCGGCGACATCGTGATCGCCGGCGACTCGGCGGGCGGCTACCTCGCCTTCATGGCCCCGCTGCACGCTCTGCGCGCCGGCCTGCCCCGCCCCGCCGGCATCGCCGCGCTGTCCCCGTTCACCGACCTGGACATCGCCCCCAAGATCGCGCACGCCAACGCCCCGCTCGACCCGTTCATCCCGGCCCCGCGCATGTGGGACATGGTCCGCACCTGCTTCCCGGACGCCGAGTACACCGACCCCTGGCTGAGCCCCGTCCACGCCGACCTCGGCGGGCTGCCGCCCACGCTCATCCAGGCCGGCTCCATCGAGGTGATCCGCGCCGACGCCGAGCTCATGGCCGAACGCCTCGGCGCCGCGGACGTGCCCTGCACCCTCCAGATCTGGGAGGGCCAGATGCACGTCTTCCAGATCTTCGCCGACATCTCCCGCGAGGGCCTGCTCGCCATCAAGGAGATAGGCGCCTTCGCCCGCTCGGCCACCGCCGGCGCCCACTCCCAAGCCGCCTGACGAGCGCCCGGAATCCCCGATCTTGATCGGTTAGGGTGCCACCATGCACCGCAGCCGCCTGGTCGGAATCCTCATCGACACCCCCGCCGCGCAGGCGGGCGCGGAAGCGGACTTCTGGTCCGCGGCGCTCGGCGCCGAGCCCTACCCCGCGCCGGGCGAGGAGCAGTTCACCGTCCTGGTCGGCGCCGCCGAGAACCTGTTCACCGTCGTCCAGGCGGTCGACGACGGCGGCCCGCGCTACCACGTCGACATCGAGACCGACGACGTGGAGGCGGAGGCCGCCCGCCTGACCGCACTGGGCGCGGAGCCGGTGTCGAGCTGGAAGGAGGCCCGCACGCTGCGCACGCCGGGCGGCCACCTGCTCTGCGTGGTCCCGGTCCACAGCGCCCCCGAGACCTTCGCCGCCTCAGCCCGAACCTGGCCCTGACCCGCTGCACGCCGCTGGTTTGCCGAGGGCAGAACCCGCCCTTCAGAGGTCGATGCGGGCCTTGCCTTCGCCGGATATATCGACCCCTATCTCCAACTGCACGGGAGTCGCGCTGCTCGATATGTCGAAGAGCAGTGTCCCACTGTAGTGTTCGGCCGCCGGTACACGATCGGGAAGGGCATGCCCGCCGGATTTCCCTAGAGCCCACTCGACGCTGTAGTTCGCGTTACCGGCGTACAGGCCCGCATTCCATGATGCCGTCGAGTCGCTCGGATTGCGGACTTCCAGGGTGAGTTCGCAGAACTGCCCGTTCTCCGGTCTCTCCCGGGGCACGCCCGGCGCCGCGGAAAGCCCGCAGCGGACGCCGGTCAGACGGTACGCGAGCGTGCCGTCGGTCACCTCCTGCCTCATCCCTCCGCTGCGCGGAAGGTCCGGCCCGTCGTCACCGGAGAAGAAGATCACATAGGCGAGGAAGGCCAGGCTGAGGGAGGTGATGATGAACGACCCCAGCCTCAGCGGGAAGTCCCACCGCGGCCTGGTACGGGCTGCGCGCTCGGCGGGGACCATCATGCCCTCGGAGCGCAGCCCCGGGACAGCCCCGTGGGGTGCCTCCTGGTGATCTCCGCTACTTTCCGCTCGACATCCTGTCGAGCGGCGGTGACCGCAGTGACCATATCGGCCGCAAGGACCTCGGACCCCTTGTCGGCGTATTCGCGCGGGCTTACCTCGACCGAGCGGACGCTGCCACGTGAGTCGCACACCACTGTTACCAGGCCATCGGAGGATCGGCCGGTGAGATCCAGATCGGGTATCGCCCTTGATTCGCTCATCGCTGATCGTCCACCCAGAGTCCGGGATTATTCAGGTCCACCTTCACCGTGTGAGCAGTGACGTTACCCTTTCTTGAGGCTCTTGATGTCGTGGAACGGCTTGGTTCCGCTCCAATCCTCCAGGTTGCCGCCGAAGACGCCGAAGAGAGCGGAGATGGCGCTGACGATCACGCCGGCCGCGCCGACCGCCCCGGACAAGGCGGCAGCAGCTGCGATTTCGGTTCTGACCTGCTGTGATCATCGGGTGGCCCGGCCGGTGGCAGACGATGCCGGCGGATCCGGTGGGCCGGGCGGCGTGGAGGTGCAAGCGGGTGGAGACTCGACGGCGGTTCGGGGCGGCCCGGCTGGAGGGGCTTCGCCCGAACAAGCGCCCCTCGAGAGATGGCAGGCCACTCCCATCACGATCACCGGAGTCCCCGGCAATCCAGCAAGCGAAGAGGGCACCGTCCGCACATACGGCTGCGGCATCTGGGCCATGATCCCCGAACTCGCCCCTGGCCCGCACAAAGTGGCCATCCGCGGCACCAGCGGCAATTTCCGCACCTCAGTGACCTACGACCTGACCATAGCCTCCTAGCCGCAGTATTCGTGTCCTGCGGCACTGCATCGCCGGCGAGTTCGTGGGCGCGTTAGAGCGCTTCAGTTGGTTACGGGGTGGCGTCTATGGCTTCGGGGGAGAGGATGTTCGTCAGGACCATCGCGGCGCAGCCCGTCAGGCCCGCCTGTTCGCCCAGGCGGCTCGGTTCTATGCGCAGGTTGCGGGTGGCCAGGGCTGTGGAGCGCTGGT
The DNA here is from genome assembly GCF_044508335.1 of Actinomadura sp. Taxonomy (NCBI): domain Bacteria; kingdom Bacillati; phylum Actinomycetota; class Actinomycetes; order Streptosporangiales; family Thermomonosporaceae; genus Actinomadura; species Actinomadura sp. Next base: position 77,191 of record NZ_JBIQHY010000001.1, on the reverse strand, counting down.
AGACGGTCTCGCGGAGGCCCGCTATCAGGGGTTCGTCGGCGCCCACAAGGTCGCCGCCGAGGATCACCAGGGCGGGGTTCAGGAGGTTGACGGCGGTCGCGACGACCTCGCCGATGCGGCGGCCGGCGTCGCGGAGGAGGGCGACGGTCGCCGGGTCGCCGGAGCGGGCCAGGGCGGCGAGGCCGGGCAGGTCGTGCGCCGGTGAGCGGGCCAGGAGGGCGGTGCCGCCGGCGATCGCCTCGACGCAGTTGACGTTGCCGCAGCGGCAGGGGGCGTCGAGGTCGGACGGGACGGGCACGTGGCCGATCTCGCCGGCCGCGCCGAGCGCGCCCCGCTGGATGCGGCCGCCCGCGATGACGCCCGCGCCGATGCCGGTGGAGACCTTGACGAACAGGAGGTCGTCCACGCCGGGGTGGGCCCGGTGCTCGCCGAGGGCGGCGGCGTTGACCTCGTTGTCCAGGTAGGCGGGGACGCCGAAGCGGTCGGAGATCGGGCCGGTGATCTCCACGGCGTCCCAGCGGCCGGCGGCGTGCTCGACCGCGTCCGGGACGCCGAGGCCGGCGCCGCGGATCGACGACTCGTCGATGCCGGCCGAGGAGAGGAGCGACGTCCACTCGTCGAGGAGGCGGGGGAGGGTCTTGCCCGGGGACGTCTCCGCCGGGGGGCCGTCGGTGCGGGCGAGGATCGTCCCGGCGAGGTCGCAGACCGCCAGCTGCCCGCGGGACTGGCCGAGGTTCGCGACGAGGACCGTGCCGCCGGCGGCGTTGAACTCCAGGCGGGCCGGGGGCCGGCCGCCGGTCGACGGGCCGGCCGCGCGCTCGGCCACGAGGCCCCGGGAGATCAGGGACGCCACGCGGGACGCCACCGCGGGACGGGACAGGCCGGTGATGCGGCCCAGATCGGCGCGGGTGGCGACGCCGTCCTCGCGGATCAGGCGCAGGATGTCGCCGGCCGTTGAGGAACGGTTGACGGGACGGGCCATCAGGCCAGTCAAGCATGGTCTTGTTCGGTGCGTCCAGTTGGCGCAAGAGGCGGACTTTTGTTAGTTGAAGTTCATAAGTGGGTTGAATGGATGACCTATGTCTCGGTAGCTTGCTGATCGAGACACCACCCCTGGTCTGGAGCGTCCAATGCCCGTACATCCCGCGCTGGAGGCAGTGACCCGGCGCGTCGCCGAACGGAGCGCCGAAACGCGCGGCGCGTACCTGAGCCGGATCCGGGACGCCCGGACGGAAGGCCCGGTGCGCACCGGCATGGGCTGCGCGAACCTCGCCCACGGCTTCGCGGCGTGCGGCGTCCAGGACAAGCTGTGGCTCCGCGGCGACGTCACGCCGAACATCGCGATCGTGTCGGCCTACAACGACATGCTCTCCGCGCACCAGCCGCTGCAGGACTACCCCGACATCCTGAAGGGCGCGATCCGGTCCGCGGGCGGGACGGCGCAGTTCGCCGGGGGCGTGCCCGCAATGTGCGACGGCATCACGCAGGGCCGCGCCGGCATGGAGATGTCGCTGTTCAGCCGGGACGTGGTGGCGATGGCGACGGCCGTGGCGCTGTCGCACGACATGTTCGACGGCGCGCTGCTGCTCGGCGTCTGCGACAAGATCGTCCCCGGGCTGGTGATCGGCGCGCTGTCGTTCGGGCACCTGCCGGTGATCCTGGTGCCGGCCGGGCCGATGGCGTCCGGGCTGCCGAACGGGGAGAAGGCGAAGGTCCGCAAGCAGTTCGCGGCCGGGGAGATCGGGCGCGACCGGCTCCTCGCCGCCGAGGCCGCGTCCTACCACTCGCCCGGCACCTGCACCTTCTACGGGACGGCCAACTCCAACCAGATGCTGATGGAGGTCATGGGCCTGCACCTGCCGGGGGCGAGCTTCGTCCCGCCGGGCACGAAGCTGCGGGACGCCCTGACCGAGGCGGCCGGCCGGCGCATCCTGAAGATCACGAACCTGGCGGACGAGTACACGCCGGTCGGCGAGCTGCTGGACGAGCGCGCGTTCGTGAACGGCATCGTCGCCCTGCTCGCCACGGGCGGCTCCACCAACCACACGCTGCATCTCGTCGCGATGGCCGCGGCGGCGGGCATCGAACTGACCTGGGACGACTTCGACGAGCTGTCCGCGGTGACGCCGCTGCTGACCCGGCTCTACCCGAACGGGACCGCCGACGTGAACCACTTCCACGCGGCGGGCGGCACCGCGTTCCTCATCGGCGAGCTGATCGACGCGGGGCTCCTGCACCCGGACGCGCGCACGGTCGGCGGCGGCGCCCTCGACGAGTACCGCAAGGTCCCGGAGTTCACCGGCGGCAAGGCCGAGTGGCGGGAGACCGTGACCGAGTCGGGCGATCCGGGCGTCCTGCGCCCGGTGGCGGAGCCGTTCGACACGCACGGCGGCCTGCGCACCGTGCGCGGCAACCTCGGCCGGGCGGTCATCAAGGTGTCGGCGGTGCGGCCGGAGCACCGGGCGATCGAGGCCCCGGCCCGCGTGTTCGGCTCGCAGGAGGAGCTCCAGGAGGCGTTCGCCGCCGGGGAGCTGGACCGGGACGTGGTGGCGGTCGTCCGCAACCAGGGCCCGCGCGCCAACGGGATGCCGGAGCTGCACCGGCTCACCCCGCCGCTGTCGGTCCTGCAGGACCGCGGCCACCGGGTCGCGCTCGTCACGGACGGTCGCATGTCGGGCGCCTCGGGGGCGGTGCCCGCCGCGATCCACGTGTCGCCGGAGGCGGCCGCGGGCGGCCCGCTCGCCCGCGTCCGCGACGGCGACGTCGTCCGGCTCGACGCCGACGGGGGAGTGCTGGAGGTCCTCGTCCCGGACGAGGAGTTCGCCGCCCGCGAGCCCGCCCCCGGCGCCCCCGAGCAGACCTACGGCACGGGACGCGAGCTGTTCCAGGCGTTCCGCGACGCGGTCGGCCCGGCCGAGCGAGGCGCGGGAGTCTTCACATGAGCGGAGCGGACCGGGGGGAGTGGGAACTCGCATGAGCGCCCCGTGGCTGGTGGCCGACGTCGGCGGGACCAATGCGCGGTTCGCGCTGGTGGACGGCCCGGACGGCGTCCCGTCCCAGGTGAGGTCGCTGCCCACCCGCGACTACCCGGGCCTGGCCGAGGCCGCCGCAGCGTACCTGGAGGACACCGGCGCCCGCCCGTCCGCCGCCTGCCTGGCCGTGGCCGGGCCGGTCGCCGGCGGGACGTACCACCTCACCAACGCGGGCTGGCCGAAGGGCACCCCGGAGGCGGTGCGCGCCCACCTGGGCCTGCCCCACCTCGACGTCATCAACGACTTCGAGGCGCTGAGCCTCGCCCTCCCGCGCCTCACCGCGGACGACCTGATCGTGATCGGCGAGCGGGCGCCGACCGGGGACGCGCCGCTCGCCGTGGTCGGGCCCGGCACGGGCCTCGGGGTCGCCGGGCTGGTACCGGCGCCGTGCGGCTGGGTGCCGGTGCCCGGCGAGGGCGGCCAGGTCGACGTCCCGGCGGCGACCGACCGGGAGATCGAGGTGACGCGGCTGCTGCGCGCCGAGAAGGGCGCGGTCCCCGCCGAGTACCTGCTCTCCGGCGCCGGACTGGCCCGCATCCACCGGTACCTGGCGGCCCTCGACGGAGAACGGGGCGAGGAGCTGACCGCCAAGCAGATCTGCGAGCGCCGCGACGACCCGCGGTGCGACGAGGCGCTGCGCATGTTCTGCGCGCTGCTCGGTTCGCTGGCTGGCAACGTCGCGCTGACGTTCGGCGCCCGCGGGGGCGTCTATCTCGGCGGCGGGATCCTGCCGCGCATCGTGGACGTGCTGCGCGGCAGCGCGTTCCGCGACCGCTTCGAGGGGAAGCCCCCCGTCGAGGACTACGTGCGCGGCATCCCGACCGCGCTGATCGTCCATTCCGGCCCGGCCCTGGTCGGCGCCGCCGTCCGGCTCGCGCAGAGCCTGCCCGACGCTCCGCCCCGGAGGGAGCCCGCATGATCGCCGAAGACCTGCTCGACCTCGCGCCCGTCATCCCGGTCGTGGTGCTGGACGACGCGGACGCCGCCGTCCCGCTCGCCCGCGCCCTGGTCGAGGGCGGCCTCCCGGTGATCGAGGTGACGCTGCGCACCTCGTCCGCGCTGGAGGCGATCGCCCGGATCGCGGCGGAGGTCCCGGACGCGGTGGTCGGCGCCGGCACGGTCGTCCGCCCGGAGGACGCCGAGCGGTCCGCCGCCGCCGGTGCGCGGTTCCTGGTGAGCCCCGGCTGCACGTCCCGGCTGCGGGCGGCGATGGTCGCGACCGGGCTGCCGTTCCTGCCGGGCGTCGCGACCGCGTCGGAGGCGATCGCGCTGCTGGAGGCCGGGATCACCGCGATGAAGTTCTTCCCCGCCGAGGCCGCCGGCGGCACCGCCTACCTGAAGTCGCTCGGCGGGCCGCTGCCGCAGATCCGGTTCTGCCCGACGGGCGGCATCGGCCCGCGGAACGCGGCCGACTACCTCGCGCTGGCGAACGTCGGCTGCGTGGGCGGCTCCTGGCTGACCCCGGCGGACGCCGTCCGGAACGGGGACTGGAAGCTCATCCGCGACCTCGCCTCCGAAGCGGCGTCCCTGAGGTGACGTGACGGGTGATGTCACGCCCAGGACGGGGTATCCCGTCTCCTGGGCATGAACACCGCAACGACGCTGGAAAGCTGGAAGAAGCAGAAGACGTTCCTGCTGACGTCCTACCGCAAGGACGGCACGCCGGTCGGGACGCCGGTCAACGTCGTCGTGCGCGGCGACCACGCCTATTTCCGCACCTACGACAAGGCGTTCAAGTCCAAGCGGCTGGCGCGCAACCCGGAGGTGGAGATCGCGCCGAGCACGTTCCGGGGCGAGGTCACCGGCCCGGCGGTGCGCGGCCGCGTCCGGCTGCTGACCGAGGAGGAGGCGCGGCCGATCCGGCGGCTGCTGGCCCGCAAGCACCCGTTCCTGCAGGGTTTCGCGGTACCGCTGTTCCACCGGATGAAGCGCTACCGGACCCTCCACTACGAGGTCACGCTCGACTAGGGCCGTGGGGGCAGGGGCCGGCGGTCAGCCGCGGGGCGCGCCCGTCGGGGATGAGGTCCATGCGCAGCCGGCCGCAGGTGCAGCGGGTCCAGATGACGACGCCGTCGCTGGTGACGTGGCGGGAGACAACCGTGTTCTCGTTCATGTACGGCAGTCTGCAGCCCACCGATCGTTGGCGTCTATTTCAGGTTTCCGCACTAGATCGTGCAATATGGTTGCATGATTGATCTGCGCCGCCTGCACATGCTCCGGCTCGTCCACCAGTACGGGACGGTGACGTCCGCGGCGGAGGCGCTGCACCTCACGCCGTCGGCGGTGTCCCACCAGCTGCGCGAGCTGGCGCGGGAGCTGAAGGTGCCGCTGCTGGAGCCGCAGGGCCGCAAGGTGCGGCTCACTCCGGCCGCGCACCTGCTGATCGAGCACGCCGACGGGCTGCTCGCCCGGTGGGAGGAGGCGCTCGCCGATCTGGAGTCGCACCGCGCCGGGGCCGCCGGGCCGCTGCGCATGTGCGGGTTCACCACGGCGGTCGGCGGGCTCATCGCCCCGGCCGCCGGCGCGCTGCTGCGGGACGACCCCGGCCTGCGCGTCGAGGTCCGCGAGTGCGACACCGACGTGGCGATGGGGCTGCTCGCCGCCGGCGAGACCGACATCGCGGTCATCGAGCCGACCCCGGACGCGCCGCCGCCCGGCGACCCGCGCTTCGACCGCGAGCCGCTGCTGGAGGAGGCCTACGACCTGATCGTCCCGGCCGGGCACCCGCTCGCGGGCCGCGCCGGCGTCCGGCTGGAGCACGCGGCGGAGGAGGTCTGGATCAGCGTCGCGCCCGAGGTGTGCGCCCACTACCAGCAGGTGCTGACGTACTGCGGCGCCGCCGGGTTCACGCCCCGGTTCGCGCATCACGCCACCACCTGGTCGGTGATCTGGGCGCTGGTCGCCAACGGCCTCGGCGTGTCGCTCGTGCCGCGGCTGGCGGGCGGGCCGGCCGACCAGCCGGTCGTGCGGGTCCCGCTGACCGGCGACGCCGTCCCGAGGCGGCGGGTGCTGACCTGCGTGCGGCGCGGCAGCCGGAGCAACCCGCTGATCGTGCGCGGCCTGCGCGCCCTCCACGACGCCGTCCCCGATCGCTGCGCCCGGCTCGCGGCCGCATAGCCGGGCGCAGCGGTCGCTACTCCGCCGCGATCGCCTCCAGGACGTTCATCCGCGCGGCGCGGCGGGCCGGCCACGCGGCGGCGACGACGCCGATCGGCGCGCCCGCCGCGACGTGCGGCTGCTCGGCACGGCCGCCGGGCGCGCGTCCGACCGGGACCGGACCCGCGCGCTCCTGCGCGGCCTCACCGAGCGGGAGACGCAGGTGCTGGCGTGCCTCGGCGAGGGGCTGTCCAACGCGCGGATCGCGCGCCGCCTCCACCTCAGCGAGGCGACCGTCAAGGGGCACGTCTCCCGCGTGCTCGACGAGCTCGGCTGCGCGAACCGCACGCAGGCCGGCCTCATCGCCCGCGACGCCGGCCTGCCCTGACGCCGGCCTGCCCTGACGGGGGCGCCGCGTCAGGCGCCGGGCATGTGGCGGCGCGACCGCCGCACCCCGAACGCCAGCATGACCGCGCGGATCACCCAGACGGCGAGCGCGATCTGCAGGACGGTGAGGAACCCCGTGCCCGGCCCGACCGTGAACGTCAGCACCAGGAACACCCCGAGCAGCAGCGGGAACGCCGGGAAGCGCGGCCCGTGCCGGTGGTGGCGGGCAAGGTGCCGGTGGCGGCGCTGCCACGCGGGGTGCCCCGGCCCGCCGAACATCATCGGCACCGCCCGCACGGGTCCGGGTTCCGGTTCGCGCAGCCCGGTCGGGGACGGCAGGTCCTTGACGAGGGCGCGCAGGTCGCCGCGCGTCCGGGCGGACAGCGCGGACTCCAGCCGCTCGTCCAGCTCGGCGCGGTCGAGCCGTCCCTCGGCGAAGTGGTCGTGCAGGGCCACCATGACGGCGTCGCGCTCGGCGTCGCCGATGCGGATCTCGTCTTGACGCGCCATCTCTACTCCTCGTCGCCGGCGGCCGTCGGCCCCGGGTCGTCGTCGGTGCCTTCGAGGTCGTCGGCCAGGATGCGGTACAGGCTGCGCCGGGTCTCCGCCAGGACGTCCTTCGCCTGGGCGACCTGCGCGGACGACCCGGAGTGGACGATCTGCATCACCGCGGCGCCCGTCTGCGCGGCCTGCTTGAACAGCTCGGGGACGCCCTCGCCGTAGTCGGGCGTCATCTCCGCCCACGGCTCGGCGAGCCGGTCGGCGTTCTCCTCGACGTAGCGGCGGCCCTCGTCGGTGAGGTGGTAGGTGCGGCGGCCGCCCGCCTCGTCGCCGCTGATCAGGCCCTCGTCGGCGAGCTGCTGCAGGGCCGGGTAGACGGCGCCGGGGCTCGGCTTCCACGCCCCGCCGCTGCGCTCGTGGATCTCCTGGATGATCTGGTAGCCGTTGCGCGGCTCCTCGGCCAGCAGCACGAGGATCGCCGCGCGGACGTTGCCCTTGCGCGCCCGGCCGCCGCCGGCGCCCCGGCCCCACGGACCGCCGCGCCCGCGCGCCCAGGGGGGCCGCGGGCCGGGCCCGTGGCCGAACCCGCCGGGCCCGCCCGGTCCGCCGAACGGTCCGCCGAACGCGCCGCCGAACAGCGCGCCGAGGTTCGGGAAGTCGCCGCGGCCCCAGGGGCCGTGCCCGTGCGTGTGTCCCATGTTCTGCACCACCTTCTGAGATCTTCTGAGATCTCTCTCTGATCCTTCGCGATACGACAACGATATATCGAAGACGTACCGCTGAGCCAGATGGTTCCCGAACATTCCGGGGCGCCGTCTCAGGCTTCGCTCTCGGCGAACCCGGGCATGATCCCCAATACCGGGCGGCACCGTCTGATTCCGCGAATCTTGGGTAGGCACCCGACCCGAGGGGGACGATGGGCACACACGAGGTGGTGACCGCGCGGGACGCGGTCGTGATGCCGGGCGCTGCCGGCGCCAGGCCCCGCGCCAGGAACGAGCTGCTGCTCGGCCTGGCGCTCTTCGCTGTGTACTCGCTGGTCACCATGCTGCCGGAGGAGGCGCGGCGGCTGGAGGCCCGCGACCGCGGCGAGCTGCTGTACCGGCTGGAACGCGCCCTGCACATCGACGTCGAGCCGGCCCTCAACGGCTGGCTCGCGCACCAGCCCGTCCTGCGCGTGTTCGCCAACTACGAGTACGCGATCACCTACATCGCGAGCGCGCTGGCGCTCCTCACCTGGCTGTTCGTCCGGCATCCCGAGCGGTACCGCACGGCCCGCAACGCCTTCGTCATGCTCAACCTGGGCGGCCTCGCCTGCTTCGCCCTGTTCCCCGTGATGCCGCCGCGGCTGATGCCCGACCTCGGGTTCGTCGACACCGTCACCGAGGGCCGGACCTGGGGCTCCTGGGGCTCCCCGATGGTCGAGCACGCCGACCAGTTCGCCGCCGTCCCGTCCCTGCACATGGCCTGGACAATGTGGGTCGGCGTCGAGCTCGCCCGCGTGAAGGCCAAGCGCTGGGTGCAATGGTTGAACGTCGCCCACATCCTCCTTACCCTCTACGTCATCCTGGCGACCGCGAACCACTTCCTGGTGGACGCGGTGGCCGCCGTCCCCTTCGTGGTGGTCCCCGTGTACATCGCCGAGCGCATCGCCCATCCGCAGGCCGCCCGCGTCCAGGGCCCCGACGCCTTCTTCCTCTCCGTGGAGACGCCCGCCGCGCCGCAGCAGGCCGGCGGCGTCATCATGCTCGACACCTCGCAGGGAGAGGTGGGGCGCGAGGATCTCGTCCGCGTCATCAAGGAGCGGCTGCCCGGGCTGCCCCGGTTCCGGCAGCGGCTCGTCCGCCGCGGCCGCTGGCGCCGCCCCGTCTGGCACGACCACGACCCGGTCGACTGGGAGTGGCACGTCGCCGAGCGGCACGTCGACGGCATGGCCGGGCTGCGCGCCGCGGTCGCCGAGATCCAGTCGGAGCGGCTGCCGCTCGACCGGCCGCCGTGGCGGATGGTCGTGATGAAGGGCGCCGAGCCCGGCCGGACCGCCGTCGTCTACCTCATGCACCACGTCGTCGCCGACGGCGTCGGCATCGTCGCGCAGGCGATGTACCTGATGGAGCCGCCGCCCGACAACCTCGGCGCGCGCTTCCCGCGCCGGCCGTTCCGGAAGGCCCTCGCCACCGTGGTCGGGCTCGCCCAGCTCGCCACCGCGGTGACGAAGCCGGAGCGGCTGCCGGCCGGCGGGACGGCCGAGCGCCGGTTCAGCTCGATGCGGCTGCCGCTCGCCGAGGTCCGGGACGTGGGCCGCCGCTACGGCGCCCGCGTCACCGACGTCGTGCTGTGCGCGGTCGCGGGCGCGCTGAACCGCGTCGTCAGCGAGGACGACGGGCGCCCCGACACCTGCCGGGTCGCCGTGCCGCTCATGATGCGCCCGCCCGGCAGCGCGATGGTCGGCAACCACACCACCGCCGTCATGGTGGACCTGCCGGTCGGGAAGATGGCGGAGGTCGACCGGCTCGCGCTGATCGCCCGGCGCGGCCGCGTGCTGCGCTCCGGCACCCGCGCGCAGGCCGCCTGGTTCGTGATGTGGCAGGCGGGACGCGTCCTGCCGGTGCCGCTGCACGCCCGGTTCGCCCGCATGTCCTACAGCGGGCGCTTCCTGCAGGGCACCGTGTCGAGCCTCCCGGGGCCGGACAAGCCGCTGCGGCTGGCCGGCGCGCCCCTCACCGCCGTGTACCCGATCGTCCCGCTCGCGCCCGGCGCGCCGCTCGCGGTCGCCGCGCTCGGCGTCGACCGCGAGCTGTGCTTCGGCGTCTCCCTCGACCCCGGCCTGGCCGACGACGCCGACGCCTTCATGGCCGCCGTCCACGACGTGATCGAGGAACTCCGCAGCGAGCCGGAGTAGCCGTCACGCGCTCCGCATCGCGCGCAGCGACTCCTTGAGCGAGCCCATCGTCGCGAACACGGCGGTGGGCTCGTAGCCGCAGTGCGCCATGCAGTTCGCGCACCGGTCGTCGCGGCCCCGCCCGTAGGCGTCCCAGTCGGTGGTGTCGAGAAGCTCCTGGTAGGTGGCGCAGTAGCCGTCGTCCATCAGGTAGCACGGACGCTGCCAGCCCTTCAGCGAGTACGACGGGATCGCCCACGCCGTGCAGCGGAAGTCGGCCTTGCCTTCGAGGAAGTCCAGGAACAGCGGCGAGTGGTTGAACCGCCAGCGCCGGCGGCGGCCGTCCGCGAACGCCTTGCGGAACAGGTTCCGGGTCTCCTCGACGCCGAGGAAGTGGTCCTGGTCCGGCGCCTTCTCGTAGGCGTACGCCGGCGAGATCATCATCTGGTCGACGCGCAGGTCGTCGTTCAGGTAGTCGAGGACGTCGATCACGGTCTGCGGGGTGTCGGTGTTGAACACGGTGGTGTTCGTCGTGACCCGGAACCCGCGCTCCCTGCACATCCTGATCGCCTCGACCGCCTGGTCGAACACGCCCTCCTTGCACACGGACGCGTCGTGCCGCTCCCGCAGCCCGTCGATGTGCACCGCCCACGCGAAGTAGCGGGACGGCCTGAACTGGTCGATCTTCTTCGGGATCAGCGCGGCGTTCGTGCACAGGAACACGTACCGGCGCATCCCGACGAGCCTGCCGACCAGCTCCCCGATCCGCGGATGCATCAGGGGCTCGCCGCCCGCGATCGACACCATCGGCGCGCCGCACTCCTCGACGGCGGCGATCGCCTGCTCCACCGGCATCCGCTGCTTCAGCACGTCCGCCGGATGCTGGATCTTGCCGCAGCCCGCGCACGCCAGGTTGCACGCGTACAGCGGCTCCAGTTCCATGATCAGCGGGAACTTGGCCCGCCCCGCCAGCTTGTTGCGCAGGACGTACCCGCCGACGCGCAGGCTCTGCCGCAGTGGCATGCCCATGGTCAGGCCCCTCTCAGGTACCGGCCCAGCGCCGAGAGCGGGAACACCAGCCGGTACAGGTGGTAGTTGATGTAGAAGTCGCCGGGGAAGCCCGTGCCGGTGTAGTGGTCCTCGTCCCATGTGCCGTCGGGCCGCTGGTGCTCGACGAGCCAGCGGATCCCGCGCTCCACGGCGGGGCCGCGCTCGCCGGCGGCGAGCAGCGCGAGCAGCGCCCACGCGGTCTGCGACGGGGTGGACGCGCCGTGCCCGACCCACGACCGGTCGCGGTAGGAGCGCAGGTCCTCGCCCCAGCCGCCGTCGTCGCGCTGGTGGCGCCGCAGCCAGCCGACCGCGTCCCGGATCACCGGCTTCTCCGGCCGGACGCCCGCCGCGATCAGCGCCGGGACGACGGCGCCCGTCCCGTACACGTGGTTGGCGCCCCACCGGCCGAACCACGACCCGTCTGGCTCCTGCGCCCGCAGCAGCCACACCACGGCCCGCTTCACCGGCAGCGAGTCGGCCATGCCCCGGTGCGACATCGCCTCCACGACGTGCGCGGTGACGTCGGCGGACGGCGGGTCGATCACCTCGCCGAAGTCGCAGAAGGGCAGCCTGCGGCACAGCGCGCGGGTGTTGTCGGCGTCGAACGCGCCGAACCCGCCGTCCTTCGACGCCATCCCCGCCATCCAGCGGACCCCCCGCTCGATCGCCGGTTCCGCCAGGGGGTGCCGGGCGCGGTTCAACGCGATCACGACCTCGGCGGTGTCGTCGGCGTCGGGGTAGCAGTCGTTGTCGAACTCGAACGCCCAGCCGCCCGGCGGCAGGCCGGGGCGCCGCACCGACCAGTCTCCCGGCCCCCGCACCTCCTCGCCGACCAGCCACCGCGCGGCCCGCTCCAGCGCCGGGTGCCCGGCGGGCAGGCCCGCGTCGGCGAGCGCGTTGATCGCGAGGGCGGTGTCCCAGACGGGGGACTGGCACGCTTCGAGGCGCCGGCCCTGCTCGTCCCGGATCGTGAACCGTTCCAGGCCGTCCAGGCCGCGCTGGATGACGGGGTGGTCGAGGCCGTAGCCGAGCAGGTGCAGCGCCAGCAGCGAGTACACCCACGGCGGCTGGATGCCGCCCCACGACCCGTCCCGCTCCTGCCGCGCGACGATCCACTCGGCGGCGCGGCGCAGCGCCGCCTCCCGCAGGCCCCGCAGCGGGCGCCGCTGGTACACGTGGAGGGCACGGTCGAGCGCGCCGAACGCCTCGCCCCAGCCGGGCAGGCCCCGCCGCCCCGGCCGCGGGAGGCGGTAGTCGGGGACCAGCTCGTCCAGCCCGAACGGCAGCGGCCGGACCGGGCGCAGCGCGCCCACCACCGACAGCGGCACGATCGTCTGCCGCGCCCAGCACGCGAAGTCGTACACGTTCAGCGGGAACCAGCGCGGCAGGAACACCATCTCCGGCGGCACCACCGGCAGCTCGTCCCACGGCCAGCGGCCGAACATCGCCAGCCAGAACCGGGTGAACACGCGGGTCGCGGGGAGGCCGCCCTCGCCGCGGATGTAGGCGGCGGCGCGGGCCATGTGCCCGGCGTCCGGGAGGTCGCCGGCGAGCCGCAGCGCCACGTACGCCTCGACGGTCGTGGACAGGTCCGGCGGGCCGTCGTGGAAGTTCGCCCACGTCCCGTCCGGGGATTGCCGCGACCTGATCCAGCGGGCCGCCTCGCGGGTGTCCTCGCCGGTGCGGATGCCGAGGAACTCGCGCAGCAGCAGGTCCTCGGCGTCCATCGTGACGTTGGTCCGCAGCTCGCCCTTCCACCAGCCCTCCGGGGACTGGAGCAGCAGCAGGTGCTCGCGGGCGGCGTCCAGCGCGTCGGCGGCCGTCCGGGGCGCGGCGGCCTCCGGGGTCTCGGGTGTCTCCAGCGTTGTCATCAGTGGTCCCGGTGGGTGACGAAGTCGGCGATGCGGAGGAACTCGGCGCGGACGGAGTCCGGCAGCCGGGCGCCGAGCAGGTGCCCGGCGGCGCGCTGGACGCGGTTCTCGGCCTCCAGCTCGGCCCAGGCGCGCCCGCCCGCGGCCTCCACGAGCGCGGCGGCCTCGGCCAGGTCGTCCTCGGCCGGGTCGGGCCGCGCGTAGAGGTCGGCGAGCTTCGCCGCCTCCGGGGTGCCGGAGTCGAGCGCGGCGACGACCGGCAGCGACATCTTCCGGGACCGCAGGTCCGACATGGCGGGCTTCCCGGTGGCCGCCGGGTCCCCCCAGATGCCGAGCAGGTCGTCGGCGAGCTGGAACGCGACGCCGAGCTCCGCGCCGAACGCCTCCAGCGCGTCCGAGACGGACTCGGGCGCCCCGTCCAGGACGGCGCCGATCGAGCAGGAGCACGCCAGCAGCGCGGCGGTCTTGTCGGACGCCATGGCGAGGCACTCGTCCACGCTCACCTGGCGGCGGGTCTCGAAGTCCATGTCGAGCGACTGCCCGGCGATGAGGCGGCGCGTCGCGGCGGCCAGCGCCCGCGCCGCCTTCGCCGACCCCTGCCCCGGCGCCTCCAGCAGGACCTCGCCGGCGAGGGCGAGGAGCGCGTCCCCGGCCAGGATCGCGGACGCCTCGCCGAACACCGTCCACGCCGCGGGGCGGTGCCGGCGCGTCCGGTCGCCGTCCATGATGTCGTCGTGCAGGAGTGAGAACGCGTGGACCAGCTCCACCGCGACGGCTCCCGGCAGCGCGCTCTCCGGCGGCGCCACCGCGGCGCGCGCCGACAGCAGCGCCAGCGCGGGGCGCAGCGCCTTCCCGACGGGCGCCCTGCGCGGGCGGCCCTCCTCGTCGGTCCAGCCCAGGTGGTAGGCCGCGACGCGGTACGTGCGCGGATCGAGCCGGCCGACGGCGGCGCGCAGCGCCCCGTCGACCAGCTCGCGAACATCGGTCATCGAGACCGGAACGGCAGTCACCGGCCCCTCACCCCCTCCAGTGGCGATGGGTCGGCGGAGGGCCGGCGGCGCGCGGCGGTCACCGGTCCCTCACCCCGTCCAGGTGGCGGCGGACCAGCCGCGCGGCGGTGAGGCCGCTGCGCACTGCTCCCTCCATCGTGTCGGGCCAGCCCGTGTCGGTCCACGCGCCGGCCAGGAACAGCCCGGGCGCCCGCGTCGCCGCGCCCGGCCGGGCCGCCGCGCTGCCCGGGCACTGCCGGAACGTCGCCCGCCGCTCCCGCGTCACGAACAGCTCCCGCACGGCGGCGCCCCGCGCGGCCGGCAGCAGCCGCCGCAGCTCGGGGACGAACCGGGCGCGCAGCTCGGCGGTCGGCATGTCGATCCAGCGGTCCGCGGCCGACAGCGACACCGCGAGGTACTGCCCGCGGCGCAGCCCGCTGACCGCCGTCCGGTCGAACACCCACTGGACGGGCGAGGCGACGGCGGCGGCGAACGGCGCGTCCAGCACCTTGCGGTCGTAGACGACGTGCACGTTCACGATCGGGCTGGCGTCCAGCTCGGGCCAGCGCAGCGGCTCGGGCAGCGCCTGCGCGGGCAGCAGCCGCGCCGCCGCCTCGTGCGGCACCGCCATGACCACCGCGTCGGCGGCCATCGGCACCCCGTCCACCACCACCTTCGGGTCGGTGGTGACGGCCTCGACCTTCGCCTTCAGCCGGACGGTCCCGCCCATCTCCGCGATGCGGCGCAGCGCGGGCCCGCCGTGCAGCTCCTCCAGCGGTACCAGCGGGACTCCGATGTCGGCGGCGTCGGCGCGCCCCAGCAGCGCCCGCCCGCACACCATCGCGGACAGCCCGAGCGCCGCGTCGTCCACCTCGGCGTTCAGCGCCGCGGTGATGAACAGCCCCCACAGCGCCTGCCGCGCCCACGCCCGCTGCCCGTGCTCGGCCAGCCAGGTCCCCGCCGACATCGTGTCGAGGACGGGGTCGGCCGGGTCGAGGCGGCTCAGCCCGGCCGCGGCGCGGATCGCGCGGAGCCGGTCGCCGGGCGGCAGCGGCGAGTACCGGGCCAGCGCGGGCAGCAGGTGCAGCGGGCCCGGCAGCCTCGACCGGCGCAGCCGCGCCGCCTTCGCCCCCGGCCGCAGGACGGGGACGTCGAACCGGTCCTGCACCTCCACCAGGTGGTCGGCGCGCAGCCTGCGCAGCAGCCCCTGGTACGCCGAGCAGCAGCGCAGGAACACGTGCTGCCCGTTGTCCACGCTCAGCTCGCCCCGGACGAACGAGTGCGTCGCGCCGCCCAGCCACGGCCGGGACTCCACGACCGTCACCGGCACGCCCGACTCCTGCAGCGCGATGGCGGCGCTGATGCCCGCGAGCCCGCCGCCGACGATGACCACGCTCACCGTGCCGCCCCCGCTCCGGGCGCCGGTCCCGCACCGCTCACCGCTCGACCCCCGACAGGGCGCGCGCCGCCACCACGGCCTTCTGCCACGTCGGCAGCGACGCCCGGCTGTGCAGCGCCGTCGACGGGCGGGCCGCGATCGTCTCCAGCAGCCGCCGGTAGATGCCCGCCATCGCCGCCGTGCAGGCGGCGCTGCGCCGGTCCAGCAGCGGCAGCAGCCGCAGGCCCTCCGCGTACCAGGCGCGGGCCCGCTCCGCCTGGAAGCCGATGAGCTTGTTCAGCCGCCACGGCGGGTCGACGAACGTGCCCGACTCGTCCAGCTCCAGCGTGCAGCCGAACTGCGCCAGGTCCTCCCGCGGGATGTAGGTGCGGCCCGCCAGCCGGTCCTCGCGCAGGTCGCGCAGGATGTTGGTGAGCTGCAGCGCGACGCCGAGCGAGTCGGCGAGGCCCTCGGCGCGCTGCCGGCCGTCCGACCCGAACACCCCGAGCGACAGCCGCCCGACCGTCCCCGCGACCGCCTGGCAGTACCGCAGCAGGTCGTCGAAGGTGTCGTAGTCGGCGCCCCGCACGTCGTTCTCGCAGCCGTCGATCAGCTCGTCGAACGCCTCCAGGGGGATCGGGTAGCGGCCCGCCGCGTCCGCCAGCGCGGTCAGCACCGGATGGCCCTCCAGCGCCCGGACGTCCGCGCGGCGCCGCAGCACGTCCTGCACGGTCCGCAGCCGCCGCCGGGACCGGTCCAGCAGGTCGAGCCGCACGCACGCCGGCTCCGGGCCGTCCCCGATGTCGTCGATGCCGCGCGCGAACGCGTAGATCGCGCTCATCGCCCGCCGCTTCGGCGCCGGCATCAGCCGGATCCCGTAGGAGAAGTTGCGGGCCTCCTCGCGCACCACCCGCTCGCAGTGCCGGTACGCCTCCACCACCCGCTCGGAGCGCTCGCACGCCTCCAGCGCCGTCATCGCACACCTCCTCGAAGAACGCGCAGCCACCCGGCGGGCAGCGTCGCGCGGCGCGGGCGCAGCCGGCGCGCGAGCACGTCGTAGCGCCCCCGCTCCAGCGCCGCCAGGGCCGCGCGGCCCCCGGCGACGTAGCCCGCGACCGCGATCCGCGCCCATCCGGTGAGCCCGGCCATGAGCGGCGGCGCGCCCCGGTCCAGCAGCTCGGCGGCGCGGCCCGCCTGCAGCGCCAGCACGCCGCGCAGCCGCGTCGGCGTCACCGGGCCCGCCAGGTCCCGCTCGGCGCAGCCGAACCGCCGCAGGTCCTCGCCGGGCAGGTACACGCGCCCGTCCCGGTAGTCCTGGCCCGCGTCCTGGCAGTGCTCGATGACCTGCAGCGCGGTGCACACGTCGTCCGACGCGGCCACCAGGCCGGGCCGGTGCGCGCCGAACAGGTGCAGGACGATCCGCCCCACCGGCGCGGCCGACAGCGCGCAGTAGCCCGTCAGCTCCTCGAACGTCTCGTATCGGTGGACGACCTGGTCCTGGCGGTTCGCCTGGACCAGGTCGCGGAAGGGCGCCTCCGGGATCCGGTGCGCGTGCACCGTGCCCGCCAGGCGTCTCAGCTGCGGCAGGTTCGGCGTCCGTCCGGCGAACACGCGGTCCAGGTCGTCGTCCACGAGGCCGAGCAGCTTGGCCCGCTGCTCCGGCGGCGCCTCGTCGCCGATGTCGTCGACGAGCCGCGCGAAGCCGTAGACGGCCCGCAGGGCGGCGCGGTGCCGGGCGGGCAGCACCCGCGCCGCCACCGGGAAGTTCTCCCGCGCCGCGAGCCGGTCCAGCGCGCGGTCGTGCTCCTCGGCGCTCCAGGGCGGTTGAATGATCACCTTGGAGAGATCGGCAGGTACGGCACCAGAAAAACTCTGGCCCAGGTATGGACTTATTTAAACGCCGCGTGTCCTGCCCTGGACCGTTGCGGAGTCCTGGGCGTCCGCGCCATTGGAACAGGCCATTCCTCGCATGTGGCAGATTGAGGAAATAGCGGTGCGGGCGCGGGGAGCGCCCGGTGTTGGCGGCCGGTCAGTAGGCTCGGGGGATGGGGACGCACGAGCGCGAGATCACCGAACCCGTCGACCTCTGCCTGCCGGACGGGCGGCTCAACCCGGACGCGGTCGGCTGGACGCGCCGGCCCCTGCACCGCTCGAACCTGCGCGGATGGGGGCGGGTGAAGCGCTGGGAGTACTGGGGGATCGTCACGCCCCGGCACATCATCGGGCTGGTGGCGTCGTCGCTCGACTACGCCGGGGTGCACGGCGTGTGGGTGCTGGACCGCGAGACCGGCGAGGAGTCCGCGAAGGACGCCGTCGTTCCGTTCGCGCGAGGCGCCGTCTTCCCGGACCGCAGCGGGGTCGGCGAGGCGTCCGTGCGGGGCGGGGGAGTGGCAGTCGGCGTGCGGCAGCGTCCGTCCGGGTCGCGGGTGCGCGCCCTGGCGCCCGGGGTGATGGACCTCGACGTCGAGATCCCGCTGCCGGACGGGCACGAGTCGCTCGGCGTGGTGATCCCCTGGGGGCCGACGCGCTTCCAGTACACGGTGAAGGACGTCGGGCGGCCGGTGGCGGGGCGGCTGACGCTCCCGTCGGGGGAGCACGAGATCGGGGAAGGGGCGTTCGCCGTCCTCGACCACGGGCGCGGGAAGTGGCCGTACCGGATGACGTGGAACTGGGCGGCGGCGAGCGGTCCGGGCCTGGCCCTGCAGTTCGGCGGCAAGTGGACGGACGGCACCGGCATGACCGAGAACGCGGTCTTCGTCGACGGCCGCCTCCACAAGATCGGCGAGGAGCTGGACTGGTCGTACGACCGGGCCGACTGGCTGCGCCCCTGGACGATCAGCGGCGAGCGGGTCGAGGCCGAGTTCCGCCCGTTCCACGAGAAGGTCGCGCGCACCGAACTCGGCGTCGTCGGCACGGAGACCCACCAGTGCTTCGGGCACTTCAGCGGGCGGGTCCGGACCGACTCCGGCGGATGGATCGATTTCGACGGCCTCACCGGGTGGGCGGAGGAGGCCCGGCAGCGGTGGTGAGCCGCCCGGTCGTTCCGGCGCCGTGCCGGGGAGGGGCTTGCATCCATCTTAGAATCAAGTTCTAATTTGGGTCCGGGGGAATCGGGGGGCGCCAGAAGCGTCGTGCTGAAAGGAAGCCCCAGTGAGGCTCACCGGCATCCCACTGCTCGCATCCGCACTCCTCCTCGCCGGCGCGGCTCCCGCCGCGGCCCAGCCGCGCCCGCCCCGCCCGCCCGCCGTCGTCCGCACCGACCTCGGCCCCGTCCGCGGCCAGGTGCAAGGAGACCACCGCCTCTTCCAAGGCATCCCGTACGCCGCCCCGCCGACCGGAGACCTGCGCTGGAGGCCCCCGCAGCCGGCGCGGCCGTGGCACGGCACCTACGACGCCACGTTCCCGCGCGGCCAGTGCGCGCAGCTCGCCCCGCCCTACGGCGGCGAGACGACCTACGGCGAAGACTGCCTCTACCTGAACGTCACCACCCCCGCCCGCGCGCACGGCCGGCACAAGCTGCCGGTCATGGTGTGGGTGCACGGCGGCAGCAACACGACCGGCAGCGGAAGCGCCTACGACGCGACCAAGCTCGCCGTGGACGGGGACGTCGTCGTGGTCACCGTCAACTACCGGCTCGGCCCGCTCGGCTGGCTCGCGCACCCGGCCCTGGAGACCGGCTCCGACCGCCGCTACCAGGCGGGCAACTACGGCCTGCTCGACCAGCAGGCGGCGCTGCGCTGGGTCCGGCGCAACGCCGCGGCCTTCGGCGGCGACCCGCGCAACGTGACGCTGTTCGGCGAGTCCGCCGGTGCCGCGGACTCGTGCGCCAACCTGGTCTCGCCGTCTGCCGCGGGGCTGTTCCACAAGGTGATCTCGCAGAGCTTCAGCTGCGCTACCCCGGTGCGCACCGAAGCCTCGGCCGAGGCCGACGGCGAGGCGCTCGCCAAGGCCGTCGGCTGCGACGAGGGATCACCCGCCGCGAACGCGGCCTGCCTGCGCGCCGTGCCCGCCAAGACCCTGCTGGAGACCTTCGACGCCGAGGGGATGAGCGCCGGCCCCGTCGCGGGCGGCGACCGCGTCCTGCCGCTGCAGCCCGTCCAGGCGATCGAGCAGGGCCGCTTCAACAGGGTGCCCGTCATGCACGGCAACACCCTGGACGAGATGCGCCTGTTCGTCTCGCTCTACTACCCGAACCCCATCACCGCTGCGCAGTACGAGGGCATCGTCCGCGCCACCTACGGCGCCGCCGCCGACGCGGTCCTGGCCCGCTATCCGGCCGGCGACTACCCCGACCCGAGGATCGCCCTGTCCACGATCCAGACCGACGCCGGTGGCGCGCTGTCGTCCTGCCTGCACCAGGACGCCTTCCAGCTGCTCGAGCGGGCGGGCGTCCCGGTGTACGCCTACCAGTTCGCCGACCGCACGGCTCCTCCGCTGATCGACGTCCCGGGCTTCGACGAGGGCGCCGAGCACGCGACGGAGCTGACATTCCTGTTCCCGGGCCTCCTCGGCGACCTGAACCCGGAGCAGACGCGTCTCTCCGACGCCATGGTCGGCTACTGGACGTCCTTCGCCCACAACGGCCGGCCTAGGGCGCATCGCGCCCCGCACTGGCCGCGTTTCCGCTCGTCGGACGACGTCCTGTCGCTGGCGCCCGGCCCGGGCGGCATCCACCGGACCGACACGTCCGAGAGGAGCATGTGCTCCTTCTGGAACTCCCTCTGACCCCGCCCGCCGGGCCGCTCAAGCAGGGCGAGTCGTCTAGCCGAGGCGTTCGGTCAGGTGGACGGTGACCTTGTCGCCTACCTCCTTGCCGAGCGCCTCGCGGAGTTCCGCCTTCACCGCCAGTTTGTGGTCGCCGTCGCCCAGCGCCATGAATGAGCCCTGGAACGGGTGCCCGTCGATGGTGCCCTTGACCTTCACCAGGCCGCGGGTGCCGAAGAACTCCGCCGACTCGGGCCAGACGACGTACGTCCAGCCGCCCTTGGCGGGACTCTTCTGCAGCGTCTCGGTGAACTCCTTGTCCAGGGGCGTGCTCTTGGATCGGGTCGTCATGGTGTCCTCCGGAGCGGCTGGTGCTCTTCCTGGAAGAGACCTCGCGGGACGGCGGAACTCATCGCTCCGGCTCATTCCGCGACCAGGGCGCGGGGCCAAGGCCGAGGGCACGTGGGCGAGGCTCCGCCGGTGAGTACTCGCGTGCGGGACGGTACTAGCGTGGCGGCATGGTGGAGAGAGACGCGGGGTCGGGGTACGTGCATCGGATCCGGGTCCGGTACGGCGACTGCGACATGCAGGGAGTGGTGTTCAACGCCAACTACTTCGCCTACATCGACGACGCCATGGACATGTGGCTCCAGCACGCGCTCGGCGAGGAGTACCTCGACGAGTTCGACTACGCGGTGAAGAAGGCGGCCATGGAGTGGGCCTCTCCGGCTCGCGCCCGCGAGGTCGTCGACCTGCGGCCCGTGGTCACGCGGTGGGGGCGCACGTCGTTCGATGTCCGCATCGGGCTCAGCGTCGGTGACCGTGCCGTCGGCGAAGGAGAGCTGGTGCTGGTCAGCATCACGCCGGGCGGGTACGAGCCGGCGCCCGTCCCCGAGAGGGTCCGGCGGGCGCTGTCGGACGGAGATGCAAGTAGCTCGATATCGAGATAAATTGGAGATAGCTTGACGTCGAGAGAAATCCTGCGGAAGTTAGGCGGCCCTGATTGCGGGTGATGTGGTCGACTAAGGCAGGATCAAGGTAGACGAGCACCCGGCCCGTCCCGCCGCGCGCCGCCACGTGCCGGCCCCGCGGACGGGCGCACTGCAATTCACGAGGAGCGCCGCGCGCTCATGTCCCGGACCGGACGCGCGGTTGCGATGGAGGAGGAGTCCGTGTCCGCGAACAGCTTCGGCAGCCTTGACAAGCTGCAGGTTGGCGACAAGTCGTACGACATCTATCGGCTGGACGCCGTCGAGGGCGCGGCCCGTCTCCCGTACAGCCTGAAGGTGCTGCTGGAGAACCTGCTGCGCACCGAGGACGGCGCGAACGTCACCGCAGACCACATCCGCGCGCTCGCGCAGTGGGACCCGCAGGCGCAGCCGAGCAAGGAGATCCAGTTCACCCCCGCCCGGGTGATCATGCAGGACTTCACCGGCGTGCCGTGCGTGGTCGACCTCGCCACGATGCGCGAGGCCGTACGGGACCTCGGCGGGGACCCCACGAAGATCAACCCGCTGGCGCCGGCCGAGATGGTGATCGACCACTCGGTGATCGTCGACTACTTCGGCACCCCGCAGGCGTTCGAGCGGAACGTGCAGCGGGAGTACGAGCGCAACAAGGAGCGCTACCAGTTCCTGCGGTGGGGGCAGACGGCGTTCGACGAGTTCAAGGTCGTCCCGCCCGGCACCGGCATCGTCCACCAGGTGAACATCGAGCACCTCGCGCGCGTGGTCTTCGACCGCGACGGCGTCGCCTACCCCGACACCTGCGTCGGCACCGACTCCCACACGACGATGGAGAACGGCATCGGCGTCCTCGGCTGGGGCGTCGGCGGCATCGAGGCCGAGGCCGCGATGCTCGGCCAGCCGATCTCGATGCTCATCCCGCGCGTGGTCGGGTTCAAGCTGACCGGCGAGCTGCCCGCCGGGACCACCGCGACCGACCTGGTCCTCACGATCACCGAGATGCTGCGCGAGCACGGCGTCGTCGGCAAGTTCGTCGAGTTCTACGGCGAGGGCGTGCACGCGCTGCCGCTGGCGAACCGCGCCACGATCGGCAACATGAGCCCCGAGTTCGGCTCCACCTGCGCGATCTTCCCGATCGACGACGAGACGCTGAAGTACCTGCGGCTGACCGGGCGCACCGAAGAGCAGATCAGCCTCGTCGAGGCGTACGCCAAGGCGCAGGGCCTGTGGCTCGACCCGTCGGTGGAGCCCGAGTTCTCCGAGTACATGGAGCTGGACCTCGGCACGGTCGTGCCGTCGCTCGCCGGCCCGAAGCGCCCGCAGGACCGCATCCCGCTGTCGGACGCCAAGCGGATCTGGCGGCGTGACGTGCAGAACTACGTCTCCAGCATCATGGGCGCGCTGGACGAGGCGTCCGACGAGAGCTTCCCGGCCTCCGACACCCCGGCGATCACCCACGCGACCAACGGCGACAAGCCGCGGCACGTCGACCCGGAGGGCTCCACGCGGCCGCACAAGCGCGTCCCCGTCAAGCTGGAGGACGGCACCGAGTTCGTCCTCGACCACGGGCACGTCGCCGTCGCGGCCATCACGTCCTGCACCAACACGTCCAACCCGTACGTGATGATCGGCGCGGCGCTGCTGGCGAAGAACGCCGTGGAGAAGGGCCTCACCCGCAAGCCGTGGGTGAAGACCTCGCTCGCGCCCGGGTCGCAGGTCGTCACCGACTACTACGAGCGCGCCGGGCTCACCCCCTACCTCGACAAGATCGGCTTCAACCTGGTCGGGTACGGCTGCACCACCTGCATCGGCAACACCGGGCCGCTGCAGCCGGAGATCTCCAAGGCCGTCAACGACAACGACCTGGCGGTCACCGCGGTGCTGTCCGGCAACCGCAACTTCGAGGGCCGCATCAGCCCCGACGTGAAGATGAACTACCTGGCGTCGCCGCCGCTCGTCATCGCCTACGCGCTCGCCGGGACGATGGACATCGACATCCTCAACGACCCGATCGCCGAGGGCACCGACGGCCCGGTCTACCTGCGCGACATCTGGCCCGCGCCGGAGGAGGTCGCGGCGATCGTCGAGTCGTCCATCGGGCAGGAGATGTTCGTCGAGAGCTACGCCGACGTCTTCAAGGGCGACGAGCGCTGGCGCAACCTCGCCATCCCCACCGGCGACCTGTTCGAGTGGGATCCGTCGTCCACCTACGTCCGCAAGGCCCCGTACTTCGACGGCATGGGCGCCGAGCCCGAGCCGGTCGCCGACATCCACGGCGCCCGCGTCCTGGCGAAGCTGGGCGACTCGGTCACCACCGACCACATCTCCCCGGCGGGCGCCATCAAGGTCGGCACCCCCGCCGCGCAGTACCTCCAGGACAACGGCGTCGCCGTCAAGGACTTCAACTCCTACGGCTCGCGCCGCGGCAACCACGAGGTCATGATCCGCGGGACGTTCGCCAACATCCGGCTCCGCAACCAGCTCCTGGACGGCGTCGAGGGCGGCTACACCCGCGACTTCACCCAGGAGGGCGCGCCGCAGGCGTTCATCTACGACGCCTCGCGGAACTACCTCGAGCGCGGCATCCCGCTCGTGGTCATCGCGGGCAAGGAGTACGGCTCCGGCTCGTCCCGCGACTGGGCGGCGAAGGGCACCGCGCTGCTCGGCGTCCGTGCCGTGATCGCCGAGTCCTTCGAGCGCATCCACCGCTCCAACCTGATCGGCCTCGGCGTCCTGCCGCTGCAGTTCAAGGACGGCGAGTCCGCCGAGTCGCTCGGCCTCACCGGCACCGAGACCTTCGACATCACCGGCGTCACCGCCCTCAACGAGGGCGGCATCCCGGAGGAGGTCACCGTGAAGGCCGACGACAAGGAGTTCACCGCCATCGTCCGCATCGACACCCCGGGTGAGGCGGACTACTACCGCAACGGCGGCATCCTCCAGTACGTCCTGCGCAACCTGATCCGCAAGTAACCCGCACGACCGCGACGGGCCGCTCCACCCCGGAGCGGCCCGTTCCGTCTCCGTCTCACCGGCCTTTCAGCCGTTCGTGGATCTTCGCGGCCACCGCCGGCGGGCAGTCGGACCGCCGGGCGAGGTCGAGCGCGCGGCCGCCCGGCACGTTGCGTTCGTGGACGGCGATGGCCTCGGCGATGGCCCCCTTGGTGCCCGGGCCGACGCTCGTCCACAACTCCTCGGTCAGCCGGCCGGCGAAGGTGTCCGACCGGGCGATGACTCCGCGCAGCATGTCGGCCAGCGCCTCACCGAAACCGCTGCTGACCTGCTGGACGTCCCAGCCGGGCAGGACGCCCCCCACCGCCCGCTCGATCTCCGCGACGGGGAGGCGGTGCAGGCCGAGCGCGTTGACGGCGTCCACCCAGAGGCTCAGTTCCGAGGTGAGCCGGGCCGTCGCGCGCGTCGTGGAGTCGGCGGCGATCCGTGCGGGGACGGCGCGGAGCGGCTCGGTGAGCTTGTCCATGACGGCTCGCACGTCGTCTAGGGGCAGCGGGCGGCGCCGGTCCAGTTCGACGAGGAGCTTGAGAAGGTCGGCGGGTAGCTGGGTGTTCTCGCGGGCGTCGACGGCCCTCTCCAGCCGCGCGCGGGCCGCGTCGCCGATCCCGTCCCATTCCGCGCGGGTCAGCGAGGCGTCCGGAACGAGGCGCTCGTCCGCCAGGATCAGGGCGATCTTCCCCGCGGCGTCGGTGTGCCGGGTGGGGAGGAGGGCGAGGAGCCACCGCGTCACGTCGGGGGAGAGCGGCTCGCCGTCCTCCAGGGCCCACGACTGGACGGTGTTGACGGCGGTGCCGGCGACGGCCGGGCTGGCTCCGTCCAGGATCCGGGGCGCGAGCCACGCCCGCGCCCCGGCGTCGTGGCGGGCGATCCGCCCCTCGAACTGGGCCCGCCGCTGGACGGACTTGCCGCCGCTCTCGGTCGGCAGCAGCGCGCGGAGGTCCGTCCGCGCCTCGACGAGGAAACCGGTGGGTGCCGTGTTGAGCCAGGTCCGGACCGTGCTGGCGAGGACGACCTCCCAGTCCTTCACGGCCCGCGGCCCGTCCGCGGCGGTGCGCCGCTTCCGGTCGTGCGCGGCCAGGTCGGCCAGTAGGGACCGGTGGAGATCGGCGTCGGGGTTCGCGAGCTTGACGAGGACGGGCCAGACCTGCCGCTCGAACCGCGACCGGTGCCGGGAGAGGGCGCCGAGGAGCCGTTCCCGGCGCGCGCGGCCGAGCCGCCCGGCGATCTGCTTCGCCAGGGCGGCGGCCGTGCCCACGGCCTCCGCGCCGGCGTCCTCGGGCAGCTCCAGCAGGTCTGCGGCCACCTCGTCCGGACGGTCGTCGGCGATGAACCGGGCGACGTTCACCCAGCGCTCCCGGAACCGGACGGACCGGTCGCTCAGCACTGTGCCGAGCAGGTCCCGGCGGACGTCCGGGTCTCGCGTGAACTCGGCGACGAGCCGGATCTGCGCCTTGTCCCATCGGGCGGGCAGGTCGTCCTGGAGGAGGTCCGGCCAGGACGCCCAGCCGCGCGCCGACCTGACCGCGGGGGTGTGCCAGCAGTGCCGGAGCAGGTCCACGGCGTCGTCGTTGGCCAGGTCCGTCGGCAGCTCGGCCGCCAGCATGGCCGTCTCCAGGCCGTTCCACGCGGCCGGCTCCCCGCGCCGCAGCACCGCGAGCTTGCCCCTCAGCATCGTGCGCTGCGCGCACACGCCGAGGGCCGCGTACCGGCCGTGCAGGTGCTCCTCTATCTCCGGGCCGGGCTCGGACGCGCACAGTTCCGCGATCAGGTTCTCCGGCAGGCCGACCCACAGGTTGTTCGACAGTCCGTCCCGGCGCGCGTCGACCAGGGCCAGTGCCCACGAGAGGTAGTGCCGCCGCAGCGGTCCGTCCAGGCGGGCCAGCAGGCTTCCCACGGTGCGGGTGGCCTCGGGCAGCAGATCCGCCGCGGTGTGTTCGAGCAGCGGGACGCTGATCCGCAGGGCCTCCTCGCGGCAGCCGGCCGGCGCCTGCGCCAGCAGCGGGACGAGCGAGTGCAGCAGCGCCGGATCGTCCTGCGCCAGGGCGTCGGCTAGGGTGCGCAGGTCCTCCGGCGAGTCCCAGGCCAGCGCGGCCAGCAGGTGGATGCGGGCGCCCTCCGCGGTCAGCCGCGGGACGGCGTCGCGCAGCTCGTCCCGGCGGTCGGGCGCCGAGCCCTGCAGCAGCAGGTGCCGGGCGATCGACCAAAGGAAGGAGTGCGGGTCGGCGAGGCCCGCGCGCAGGTCGTCCAGCTGGGCCGGTTTCCCGCGCTGGGCGAGCAGCCGGGCGATGACGAACTCGGCGTAGGTCTGGTGGAAGAATTCGCACCGGCCGGCGCGGTGGCGCAGCGCGCCCTCGCTGAGCAGCGCGCGCAGGCCCGAGTCGTCGGGTAGCTCCGCGATGTCCACCGTCGGCGACAGGCGCCCGGTGCTCTGGTCCAGGACGGCCTGTGCCAGCGCGAGCGCGGCCGCCTCCTGACGCCTCGCCTGAGCCGAATGGCGGCCCTGCCGGTCGCGGGCGATGCGCCGGTTCCAGTACGCCAGGTACAGGCCGGTGATGGTGAGGTCGGACGGCACCGTGCCCGTCTCGCTGTACAGCTCGCAGGCCAGCGCGAGGCGCAGCGGCACCGCGCAGACCTCCCGGACGGTGGCCGCCGACACGGCGTCCGACAGCGAGCGGAGGAAGCGCTCCCGCTCGTGCGCCGTCCGGTCCAGGCCCGAGACGTACCGTTCGGCCCACGCCAGGATCTCCGTCGTGCCCAGCCTGGGCAGGGCGACGGCCTTGCCGAGCCGGAGCCTCAGCCGCGGGCGGTAGGAGTGCGGATCCTGGAGCAGATCCTCGAACTCGCGGGTGCGGCAGGTGACGAAGAGTCTGGCGTGCTCGGCGGCGTCCTCCAGGACGGTCGTCAGCGCGTCGGCGGTCGCGTCGGAGAGCGCGACGTCCAGGGTGTCCACCAGCAGGAACACCTCGCCGAAGGCGGCGCGCAGCTCTTGGACGAACCGCCGCAGCCCCGGCCCGGGCAGTGCGGCCGCCGCCGCGAGCGCGCGGTCGGCGGAGTCGGCGGTGGTCAGGTCGGCGGCGGCCGGGATCAGCGCGCACGGCACCAGCACGACGGCCTCGGTGCGCTCCGCGGTGCCGAGCCGCTCCGCGATCTGCCCGAGCAGGACGCTCTTGCCGAGCCCGCCCTCGCCGACGAGGAAGACGACCCGGTCGTCTCCGTCCAGCTCGGCGTCGACGAGTCCGAGGCGGGAGACCGCGGGGAGCACGAAAGCGTCCGTCGTCTCCATCCCGTGCAGATGGACGCGGCTCGGCTTCGGCGGCCTCGGACGCGCCGGGGCGGACGCCGGCCGGCGCCGCACCTTCTCGTAGAGCGCGTCCCAGTCGTCGACGCCCGTCGCCGACGGCGGTAGGTCCCGCAGCGCCCGGCGCATCAGGTCCCAGTTCTTCTCGCCCGGTATCGACCCGTTCTTCGCGTCGTACCAGACGGACTTGAAAACGCCGCTCCGGGCTTCGGCCGCTCGGTCGCCGCCCATTTCATCGACCGCGCGGGCGATCGCGTCCCTGAACCGCCGCCGATGCCGGTCGGCCGCCGCTCCCGAAGGGGACGTCATCGAGAAGGCACCTCCGGGAGATCTGTCCGGCGTCCGGACCGACGAATTCGACCGGACATCGGAAACGTACACCGCGAGGTGGCCGCCCGCGGCGGGTCGTGTCCGGCGCCGCCCGTCCCGCCGGACACCGATGCCGGACGCCGCCCCGGCCAGGCACGCTGCGCCCATGTCCACAGCGCGAAACGACCTGACGGCGCTGGCCGTGGCGACCGAGTGGTCGTCGGCGAACGGCGGCCTGAGCACGCTCAACCGCGGCCTGTGCGGGGCGCTCGCCGCGAAGGGCGTGCGCGTGCTCTGCCTGGTGCCGGGCGCGTCCGAGGAGGAGCGGGCGGACGCGGAGGCCGCCGGGGTGACGCTGGTCGCGGCGCGCCCCGTGCCGGGCGGGTCGCCGCGCAGGGCGCTGATCCGGCGGCCGGTGCTGCCGGAGGGCGTCGTGCCGGATGTGGTCATCGGGCACGGCCGGGTGACCGGGCCGATGGCGATGTGCCAGGTGGAGGACCATTTCCCGGATGCGTCACGGGTCCAGGTCGTCCATGTCGCGCCGGACGAGCTGGAATGGTGGCGGCCGGATCGCGCGGACGATCCAGGGCTGCGCGCCGAGCAGCGCACGGAGCTGGAACGGCTGCTCTGCCAGGAGGCGGCCGTGGTCGCGGCCGTCGGGCCACGGTTGCACGAGCGGTTCTCCCGTGACCTGGCGGTGCGTCCGGGGGCCCCGTCGCCCATCCGGCTCGACCCCGGCTTCGACGTGCCGCCCGTGCGTCCGCGTCCGCCCGCGTGCGGCGCGCCGGCGCAGGTCCTGCTCGTGGGGCGGCTGGAGGACTACGAGATCAAGGGCGTGGACCTCGCCGCGCGCGCCGTCGCCCACGCGCTGGAGCTGCGGGACGACCGCGACGCCGAGGTGGAGCTGCTGGTGCGGGGCGCGCCGCCGGGGGAGTGCGGCGCGCTCCGGGACCGCATCCGGCGGGACGCCGCATGCCCGGCCCTGGACGTGACCGTCCGCCCCTTCTCGGTGGACGGCGACCGGCTCGCGGAGGACCTGGCCCGCGCGTCCCTCCTCGTCATGCCGTCCCGGGCGGAGGCGTTCGGGCTCGTCGGCCTGGAGGCGGCCGTCGCGGGGACGCCGGTGCTCGCCGCCGCGCGGAGCGGTTTCGGGCTGCTGCTCCGCGACGTCCTCGGCGCCGCGGCGGCGCCGTTCGTCGTGCCCGTCCGCGACGACCGCGAGGACGTCCTGCGGTGGGGCCACAACGTGGCGGCCGTCCTGCGGGACCCGGCCGGGGCCTTCGCCATGGCGGACACCGCGCGGCGGGAACTGGCACGTCGCCGGACCTGGGCGATGGCCGCCGGCGCGCTGCTGGACGCCCTCAGTGTCCGACCGCGAGGCGGAGGCCGAACGAGATGAAGGCGGGGCCATGCCGGAGATGTCGCAGGAGTGTTCCGCGGCGCGGTGGGAATGGGCGTCCGGAACGTTTGATTGGATCTGGGGATGGCCGGCATGAACAAGATCGGTGACCTCGACGTCTTCCCGCTGTGCCTGGGCGGGAACGTCTTCGGCTGGACGACCGGCAAGGAGCGCTCGTTCGAGATCCTGGACGCCTACGCGGCGGCCGGCGGCAACTTCATCGACACGTCCGACTCCTACACGGCGTCCGCGCCGGGCAACAGCGGCGGCGAGTCCGAGACGATCATCGGGGAGTGGGCGGAGTCCCGCGGCAACCGGGACGACATCGTCATCGCCACCAAGGTGGGCAGGCACCCTGACCGCCAGGGGCTGGCCCCGGCCAACATCAAGGCCGCCGCGGACGACTCCCTGCGCCGGCTCCGCACCGACCGCATCGACCTGTACTACACGCACTTCGACGACCCGTCCGTGCCCGTCGGGGACATCATGGGCGCCCTGGACGAGCTGGTGACGGCGGGCAAGGTCAGGCACATCGCGGTGTCCAACATCGAGCCGGACCGGCTTGAGGCGTCACTGGAGTTCGCCGAGCGCGAGGGCACCGCCCGCTACGTCGCCATCCAGCCGCACTACAACCTCGTGTCCCGCGACACCTACGAGGGGCCGCGCCGCGACCTCGCCGAACGGTACGGACTGGCCGCCGTCCCCTACTACGGACTCGCGTCGGGCTTCCTGACCGGCAAGTACCGCCCCGGCGGCAAGGTGGACAGC
Source organism: Actinomadura sp. (assembly GCF_044508335.1). NCBI lineage: Bacteria > Bacillati > Actinomycetota > Actinomycetes > Streptosporangiales > Thermomonosporaceae > Actinomadura > Actinomadura sp. Next base: position 47,554 of record NZ_JBIQHY010000001.1, on the reverse strand, counting down.
GTGCGCGCCGGCCGCGCGGCGAAGTACCTGGAGACCGAGCGCGGCCGCAGGGTGCTCGCCGCGCTCGACCTCGTCGCCGAGGAGCAGGGCGTCGCCGTCGCCACCGCGGCGCTGGCCTGGCTCGCCGCGCAGCCGACCGTCGCCGCGCCCATCGCCAGCGCCCGCACCCCCGACCAGCTCCCGCCCCTCGTCGAGAGCGCCCGGACGACCCTGACCGACGACCAGCTGAAGCGCCTCACCGAGGCATCCGCCTGATGATGACCGGATAAGTAGGGATGTAGCGTCACGCGTTGTGCCGCCTTTCGAGTTCCTCCTGTTCGGCGGCCTGGCCGCGCTGGTCGGCGCGATCGTGCAGGGAAGCGTCGGCCTCGGCGTCGGCCTGGTCGCCACCCCGATCGTCACGATGCTGTACCCGTCGCTGATGCCGGGCGCGATCCTGGTCGTCGCGCTGGTCCTGCCGCTGGCCACGCTCGCGCAGGAGGTCGGGCACGTCGACTCCCGCGGCCTCGCCTGGGCGTTCGGCGGCCGGCTCGCCGGGACGCCGTTTGGGGTGTGGCTGGTCGCCGCCGTCCCCACCCGCGTCCTCAGCATCGTCATCGGCGTGATCGTCCTCGCCGCGCTCGCGGTGACGGCCCGGTCGGCGGACGTGCCGCGCAACCGCCGGACGCTCGCCGCCGCCGGAGTCGTCTCCGGCACCACCGGGACCGCGTCCGGCATCGGCGGCCCGCCCATCGCGCTGCTCTACCAGCGCGAGAGCGGCCCCCGGGTGCGGGCGACGCTCGCCCTGTACTTCGTGGGCGGCACGCTGCTCTCCCTGACCGTCCTCGGCGTCGCGGGGCACCTCCCCGCCCGGCAGGTCGTCGCGGGCCTGCTGCTGCTCCCGTTCGTGTTCGCGGGGTTCCTCGCGGCCGGTCCGCTGCGCCGCTACCTGGACGCCGGGCGCCTCCGGCTGGCGCTGCTCCTCGTCGTCGGGACGTCCGCGGTGGTGCTGATCGTCCGCAACCTGATCTGAGGCGCCCGGCGAGGCCGCCCTTCCGCGGTACCGCCGGTAGTTTTGCCTGATGCGTCCCAGCAAGGCCGACCTTGAGGCGGCTCGCGACCGTGTCATCGACGATGTCCTGCCCCTGGACGGCGGGACGCTCCGGGTGCTGTTCAGCGGCATCAACCCGGGCCTGTACTCCGGCGCCACCGGGTACCACTTCGCGCGTCCCGGCAACCGCTTCTGGCCCGCGCTGCACCGCTCCGGCTTCACCGACCGGCTCCTGGACCCGTCCGAGCAGCACCTCCTGCCCGGCTACGGCCTCGGCATCACCAACCTGGCGCACCGCACCACGGCCCGCGCGGACGAACTGACCGGCGAGGAGCTGCGCGAGGGCGGACGCCGCCTGAAGGCCCTCGCGGACCGGCACCGTCCCGCCTACCTGGCGGTCGCCGGGGTCACCGCCTACCGCACCGCCTTCGGCCGCCCCCGCGCCCAGATCGGCCCGCAGGACGAGCGGTTCGGCCCGGCGAGGGTCTGGGTGCTGCCGAACCCGAGCGGGTTGAACGCCGGGTGGCCGCTCGACCGCATCGCCGCCGAGTTCCGCCGGCTGCGCGAAGCCGCCGAGGCCCTCAGGGGTTGAGGGCGAACATCGTGTTCACCTCTTTGACCAGGGACGGGTGCGGCTGCCACAGGTCGGTGCGGCCGAGGGCGACGATGGGCCGGGGGAGGGGGCGGACGCCGCTGAGGTGCCAGTGGTGGTGGCCGCGCTCCGCCCAGGGGCCGCAGTCGCAGGAGCCGCCGCGGACGGCGGCGGAGCAGACGTCGTCGAGCTCGGCGACCGCGATGACGGCGCCGATCGTGGCGAGCGGGTCGCGCGGGTCCCAGCCGGCGGCCTGGATCAGCGGCGAGTCGCACGCCTTCAGGTCGACGCGCATGGAGGCGTGGACGAGGAGGGGGCCGCGGTAGGCCGTCGGCAGGCTCTGGTTCGAGACCGACTTGCCGCCGCGCGCGATCGCGAACGCCCAGGGCTGCTGAACACTCATCGCCTGCACGCGGCCACCTCCACTGCTCGTCCCCGTCTCCGTCGACCCGGGATCGCCGAGGCCCCGGCGGATGCCGGTGTGCCGCGCGACGATGCCCGAGAGGCTAGGCGCATCCCGGCGGAATTGCCAACGGGCGGGTCGAAAGGATTGATGTCCGCCATGGGACGGCTGCCGGGCCGTGCAATTCCCATGCGGATCTCCTTTGATCATCCTTGTGACGCGTGAGCACCGTGCCGGGTTGACGTGCTCCTGCGACTAATACGGATTAACACGAATTGACGCGGGGGTCCATAACGGACGGGCCAGAGGTGCGGCGCGCGCGGCCGGTGTGTTCGTCCGTCTCATCCCTTGAGCGCTCCCGCCATCAGGCCGCGCATGAAGAACCGTCCCAGCAGCAGGTACACCAGGAGGGTCGGCAGGGACGCCAGGAGCGCCTCGGCCATCTGCTGGTTGTACTGGACGGCGACCGCGCCCGAGCCCGCCGTGTTGTTCAGCATCACCGTGACCGGCCAGCTGTCGGGGGCGCCGAGGAACACCGCGAACAGGAAGTCGTTCCACATCGAGGTGAACTGCCAGATCAGCGTCACCGCGAACGCGGGCGCCGACACCGGCAGGACCACCGACCAGTACGTGCGCAGCATGCCGGCGCCGTCCACGCGGGACGCCTCGATCAGCTCGTCCGGGATCGTGACGTAGTAGTTCCGGAAGATGAGCGTGCAGATCGGGATGCCGTACACGACGTGCGCGAGGACGAGGCCGCGGATCGTGCCCGCCAGCTCCATGTCCGTCAGCAGCCCCGCCAGCGGGATCATGACCGCCTGGTAGGGGATGAACATGCCGAACAGGAACAGGGTGAACACGACGTCCGCGCCCGGGAACCGCCACTTGGACAGGACGTAGCCGTTCATCGAGCCGAGCACGGCCGAGATGACCGACCCGGTCACCGCGATCTTGACGCTGTTCTCCAGGCCCGGCTTCAGCGCGTCCCAGGCCGTGCTCCAGCCGGACGTGCTCCAGTTGCTCGGCAGGCTCCACGCGCTGCTCGGGTCCGCCTCGGCCAGCGGTTTGAAGCTGGTGACGATGAGGACGTAGACGGGGATGAGGAACAGCAGCACGAACGCCAGCAGGACGGCCAGCTTGACCGCCTGCACGGCCCGCGACGACCGGCCGGGCGCGCTCGTGCCCGCGCCGCCCCCGCCGCGTCCGCGCAGGCCGCCCGCCAGCCGGCGCCACGCCGGCGCCGCGGGGGGTGCTTCCACGCGCGTCATCGGGTCCGCTCCGATCGCACCGACCAGACCAGGTACGGGATCACCAGGACGGCGACGGCGACCAGCATGTAGGTCGCGATCGTCGCGCCGTTCGCCGGGTCGTGCCGGTCGAAGATCTCCACGTAGGTGGCGATCGCCGGGACGTAGGTGATGATCTGCTTGCCCGCGATCGCCATGATCAGGTCGAACACCTTCAGCGAGATGTGCCCGAGGATGATCAGCGCGGACAGCGTCACCGGGCGGAGCTGCGGGAACACCACGTACCGGTACACCTTCCACTCGGAGGCGCCGTCCACCCGCGCCGCCTCGCGCAGCTCCTCAGGGACGCTCCGGAACCCGGCCAGATACAAAGCCATGACATATCCGGACATCTGCCAGATGGCGGGGAGGGCCATCGCCGCCATGCCCCAGTCCGGATGCTGCCACCAGCTGTTCGACAGGAACCCCAGATGGAGCTTGTCGAACAGCTGGTTGAACCCGACGGCGCGCTGCGGCGGCGCCGGGTTCATCAGCCATCGCCACACGACCCCGCTGGCGATGAACGACACCGCCATCGGGAACAGGTACACCACCCGGAAGCCGGCCTCGGCGCGGATCCCCTTGTCCATGAGGAACGCCAGGAAGGCGCCGAGCGCCAGCGCGCCGACCACGAACACCGCCGTGAACAGCAGCGCGTGCTTGACCGCGCCCGGCCAGCTCGGCTGGGACCACAGGTCGACGAAGTTCCTGCCCTTGTCGAACCCGTACTCGGAGACCTCGTCGTGCTTGCCGCTCAGCGCGACCCGCGTGTTCCAGAACAGCAGCCCGTAGACGAACAGCCCGATCGCGGCGATGGACGGCGAGACGAGCAGCAGCCCCGGCAGCCACTTGCGGCTGCGCCGGAGGAGCGACGAGCGGTGCTCCTCCGGCGTCTCCCGGCGGCCGGCGCCGGCTGCTTTCAGGCCCTCATCCGACGCGGTCACTGTCCGCTGTTCTTGGCCGCGGTCACCAGCCCCTGCTGGAGCTTGGCCACGTCCCGGTTCTGCAGGAACAGGCCGATCGCGGTGTCGATGTCGGTGTGCCACTTGTTGTTGGCGTTCACGCCGTGCCAGAACGAGCCCGCCAGCTTGGTCTGCGGGTTGTTCCACTCCTCGAACGCGGTCTGCAGGTAGCCGGTGTAGAGGCTCTTGTCGGCGTCCTTACGGGCGGGGATGGAGCCCTTCTTCGGGTTGAAGAGGTCCTGCCCCTCCTTGCTGGACACCTCCTTCAGCCACGCGGTCGCCCCGGCGCGGTGCGGCGCGCCCTTGGGCAGGGTGAAGCTGTCCGACAGCCACATGTAGGTGCCCTCGGTGCCCGGCGCCGGCGCGAACTTGAAGTCGGTGTCGAGCTTCTTGCCGAGGCCGTTGGGCGCGTCGCCGATGAAGTACCCGTAGGCCCAGTCGCCCATGATGTTGAACGCGGCCTTGCCGTCCACGACGGCCTTCGCGGCGCCCTGCCAGTCGGTGGACGCGGCCTCCAGCGTCGTGTACTTCATGATCTCGCCGAAGTCGTTCAGCGCGTTGGTGACCGCCGGGGTGCTCCAGTCGGCGCCCGGCTTCCACAGCGCGTTGTAGCCGTCGGTGCCGAGGCTGCCGAGCAGGACGTTCTCCAGCAGGTGGTCGGCCGTCCATTGCGCGCCGAGCGACAGCGGCACCTTCTTCGTCTTGCTCTTGACGGCCTTCAGCGCGGTGATGAACTCGGGGATCGACTTCGGCGGCCCGTCGATCCCGGCGTCCTTGAGGATGCCCGGGTTGTACCAGAGCACGTTGGACCGGTGGATGTTCACCGGGACCGAGTAGATGTGCCCCTGGTAGGTGATCTGGTCGAGAAGCTGCTGCGGGTAGACCGACTTCAGGTTGTTCTCCTGGTAGAAGTCGTCCAGCGGCTCGATCTGCCCGGCCTTGATGTAGTCCAGCAGCTCTGCGCCCGCGTGGCCCTGGAACGAGTCCGGCGGCTTGCGGTTCTGCAGCCGGCTCGCCAGGACGGCCTTGGCCTGCGTCCCCGACCCGCCGGCGATCGCCGCGTTGACGAACTTCGTACCGGGATTCTTCTTCTCGAAGTCGGCCTGCATGGCCTTCAGCCCGTCGGCCTCGCCCGGGCCGGTCCACCAGGAGAAGACCTCGACCTCGGACTTGTCGTCGTTCGAGCCTCCGCCGTCGTCTCCGCCGCAGCCCGACATGGCGAGGGCACCGGTCATGGCCACGGCCGCGAAGACGGTCCAGCGGCGCCGGAAAGCACGTACTCGCATCGTCCGTCCTTTCGGTAACCCCGGGAGAGCAAGCGTCCGTTCGGACGCGCGGGCGGTCAACACCGGGGACCGAAAAGTGATCAAGCGGTGATGCGGTCGCTCCGGCCTACCAGGCGAGCGCGGGCGGGAGGTCGTCCTGCCCGGCGTCCGGCCAGTCGAGCGGGGCGCCGAGCGGCGCCAGCTCGGCCAGCTGCAGCCGGTACCAGGGCGAGGACTCGGGGCGCTCGGCCAGCTCCAGGCAGCGCTCCCACGTCCACCACTCGGCCGCCTCGACCTCGTCGGGGTTCGGGTGGACGGCCCCGTCGGCGGCGGTGGCGCGCACGACCGGGCAGCGCTCGTGCTCGACCGTTCCGTCCGCGGCCGCGGCCCGGTACCGGAACCGCGGCAGGACGGACGTGAGCGACGCCGCCGCCATGCCCAGCTCGTCCCGCAGCCGGCGCAGCACCGCGTCGCGCAGCTTCTCGCCCGGCGCGGGGTGCCCGCAGCAGCTCCCCGTCCAGACCCCGGGGAACGTCCGCTTGTCGAGGGCGCGCTGAGTGATCAGGATGCGACCTTCCGTATCCACGACATAGCAGGAAAAGGCCAGGTGGTACGGCGTGCGCCTGTGGTGGCTGGCGCTCTTCGGAGCGGTTCCGACGGCTTCGTCCGCCGCGTTGAGCAGCACGATCTCTTCGACGCCCATGCTCTACTCCTACCCCATCCCTGCCCCGGGGGTCAGTCTTTTCACACCCGGCGCGCGGGCGGCCTTCGGCGCGTCGCGGGCGAACCGGGATTAAACTCGGAACGGCCCGAGCCAGGGGAGACCCGATCCCCGACGGAGGAGTTGAAACGAGTGAGCTTGCTTGAGTCGATCAAAGGTCCCGACGACCTCAAACGACTGGACGCCGCTCAACTGCCTCGGCTCGCGGAGGAGATCCGCGAGTTCCTCGTCCAGGCGGTCTCCAAGACCGGCGGGCACCTGGGGCCCAACCTGGGCGCGGTCGAGCTGACGATCGCGCTGCACCGCGTCTTCGACTCGCCGCACGACAAGGTCCTGTTCGACACGGGGCACCAGGCGTACGTGCACAAGATCCTCACCGGGCGGCACGACTTCGAGCTGCTCCGCAAGCGCGGCGGCCTGTCGGGGTACCCGAGCCGCAACGAGTCCGAGCACGACGTCATCGAGAACTCCCACGCCTCCACCGCCCTCTCCTACGCCGACGGGTTCGCCAAGGCGTTCCAGCTGCGCGGCGAGACCGACCGCGCGGTGGTCGCCGTCGTCGGCGACGGCGCGCTGACCGGCGGCATGTGCTGGGAGGCGCTGAACAACATCGCCGCCGGCGTCGACCGGCCGGTCATCATCGTCGTCAACGACAACGGCCGGTCCTACTCGCCGACCATCGGCGGCCTCGCGTCCCACCTCGCCGACCTGCGCGTCACCCAGGGCTACGAGAACGCGCTCGAACTCATCAAGAAGACGGTGCCGCGCGCCCCCGTCGTCGGGAACCTCACCTACGAGGCGCTGCACGGCATCAAGAAGGGCCTCAAGGACGTCCTGCAGCCGCAGGCCATGTTCGAGGACCTCGGCATGAAGTACGTCGGCCCGATCGACGGCCACGACGAGGACGCCGTCGAGCGCGCGCTGCGCCGCGCCCGCGGGTTCGGCCGCCCGGTCATCGTGCACTGCATCACCACCAAGGGGCGCGGCTACGCGCCCGCGGAGAACGACACCGAGGACTGCATGCACGGCGGCGGCGCGTTCGACCCCGCCACCGGCAAGTTCGTCGTCAAGAAGAGCGGCCCCGCCTGGACGAAGATCTTCGGCGAGGAGATGGTGGCGATCGGCCGGGAGCGCCGCGACGTCGTCGCCGTCACCGCCGCGATGCTCCACCCGGTCGGGTTCGCGCCGTTCGCCGAGGCGTTCCCCGACCGCATCTTCGACGTCGGCATCGCCGAGCAGCACGCGGTCACCTCCGCCACCGGGCTCGCCATGGGCGGCCTGCACCCGGTCGTCGCGGTGTACGCGACGTTCCTCAACCGGGCCTTCGACCAGGTCCTCATGGACGCGGCGCTGCACAGGCAGCCCGTCACGTTCGCGTTGGACCGCTCCGGCGTGACTGGCGACGACGGCGCCAGCCACAACGGCATGTGGGACCTGTCGATCCTGCAGCTCGTGCCGGGCATGCGCATCGCCGTCCCGCGCGACGGGGCGCGGCTGCGCGAGCTGCTGCGCGAGTGCGTCGCCGTCTCCGACGGCCCGACCGCGATCCGCTACCCCAAGGGCCCGGCGGCCGACGACATCGAGGCGATCGACAAGGTCGGCGAGATGGACGTGCTGGCGCGCCACGACGGCTTCAACGGCACCCGCGTGCTGCTGGTCGCGGCCGGCTCGATGGCGACGCCCGCGGTCGAGGCGGCGGGGCTCATCGCCGCGCAGGGCATCGGCGTCACCGTCGTCGACCCCCGCTGGGTGAAGCCGCTCGACCCGGCGCTGCTCGACCTCGCCCGCGACCACGCGCTCGTCGCCGTCGCCGAGGACAACGGCCGCGCCGGCGCCGTCGGCGACGCCGTCGCGCGGCTGCTGCGCGACGCCGAGGTGGACGCCCCGGTCCGCACGTTCGGCATCCCGCAGGAGTTCCTCGACCACTCCTCGCGCGGCGAGATCCTCGCCGACATCGGCCTGACGCCGCAGGCGCTCGCCCGCGACATCACCGAGTACGTGGCCCGCATCACCGCGACGGAGAGCGACACCCCGGAGGCGTCCGAGCGGGCCTCCGAGCAGACCAGCGACGAGAAGCCCTGACGCCCCGGACGGCAGGCCCCGGCCGGGGAGGCCCGGCCGGGGCCGGCGGCTAGACGCCGTCGGCGGACAGCAGGCGCCAGGAGTGGGTGATGGACGCGGCGGACGTGCCGAGTTCACGTCCGGAGTACGTCCATTGCCCGCGCAGGCGCCAGGGGCGCCCGGCGCCGTCCTGGACGAAGACCTGCAGCGGGAAGCAGGCGTCGTGCGCGCGGATGACGCCCGCCGGGTCGACCGAGGGGGCGAGCCGGGGCCGGCCCTCGCACCGCACGCCCATGACGGACGTGCGCGGGTCCTGGCGCAGGAGCCCCTGCGTCAGGTCGTACACGAGTACGGACACGTAGTCGGGGCCCAGCCACCTGAGGTCGGGGACCGTCTCGGGTGGCGGGAACCCGTACAGTTCTGGACCACCGGTCACACGCGCACCGTAGCGCCCGGGTCACATGTCCGTCACTACCTTGCGGCCGGGCAATTCGCGTGAAGGTGAATTACAGGGGCGTCACTCGGCGCCGCGGCAGGCGGCCGTCATCGCCTCCCAGCGGGCCAGCTTGACCCGCTCGCCGCGGTCGAGGCTGCGCGCGAGGGCGATCTCGGCGGCGTCGAGCCTCAGCCAGTCCGCGTAGGTGACGACGGGCAGCCCGCGCGCCTCCAGCAGCTCCTCGATGGTGCGCTTCGGCGACGCGTCGGTGCCGGCGGCGTCCTCCAGGAGGTTGCGGACGGTCTCGGCCGCGTCGGACTTGTTGGTGCCGACGACGCCGGACGGGCCGCGCTTGATCCACCCGGCGACGTACTCGCGGGGGACGGGCGCGCCGTCCGGGCCGAGGATCCGGCCGCCCTCGTTGGGGACGACGTAGGAGCGCTCGTCGAACGGGACGCCGTCCAGCGGCACGCTCTGGTAGCCGACCGACCGCAGCACCATGCCGACGGGCAGCGTCTCGAACTCGCCGGTGCCGACGACGCGGCCCGACTCGTCCAGCCGCGTCCTCTCCAGCTTCAGGCCCTCGACCCGGCCGGTGCCGAGGATCTCGGCGGGCGCCCGCCAGAACCGCACGTCGATGTGCCGGGCCCGGCCGGGGGCCGGCTCGCCCGTCCAGCCGTTGAGGACCTTGACGTTGCCGCCGGTCTTGCGGTCGCTCGCGGCCAGCTCGGCGCTCGCCGGGTCGAGCTGCATGTCCTCGGGGCGGACGTGGATGCTGGCGTTGGGCAGCTCGCCCAGCTCGCGGGCCTCCTTGGTGGTGAACTTCGCCTGCGCGGGGCCGCGCCGCCCGATCATGTGGATGCGCTTGACCCTGCTGCGCGACAGCGCCTCGATGACCTGCTCGGGGACGTCGGTGTCGCGCAGCTCGCCCGCCGACTTGGCGAGGATGCGGACGACGTCCACGGCGACGTTGCCGACGCCGACCACCGCGACCTCCTCCACGGACAGGTCGAACTCGTGGTCGGCGGCGTCGGGGTGCCCGCAGTACCAGTTCACGAAGTCGGTGGCGGCGATGCTGCCGGGCAGCTCCTCGCCGGGGATCCGCATGTGCCGGTCGACCATCGCGCCGGTGGCGTAGATGACGGCGTCGTAGCAGTCGAGCAGGTCGGCGCGGGTGATGTCGCGGCCCAGCTCGACGCAGCCGAAGAACCGGACGGCGGGGTTCTCCAGGACCTTCTGCAGGTACCGGGCGATCGACTTGATGGACGTGTGGTCGGGCGCGACGCCGTAGCGGACCAGCCCGTACGGCGAGGGCAGCCTGTCGAACACGTCCACCCGGACGTCGCCGCCGGTCTGCTTGACGAGGGCCTCGGCGGCGTAGATCCCCGCCGGGCCGGAACCGATCACCGCGACGAGCACTGGAGAAGCCATGCGGGCCATTGTGCCCACCCGCCGCGCAAAAGGACACAGTGACGCCCGTCACGAGATCGGGTCGCCCCGGAGCCGTCCCGGGAGCCGTCCCACGGGGCGGAGTCAGGACTTGATGGACGCCGGTTCCGCGCGGCCCACCCGGCTGTGCCGGTACCCGTAGAACCCGTAGACGACGATGCCGATCACCATCCAGGCGAGGAACCGCAGCCACGTGTCCACCGGCAGGTTGATCATCACGAACAGGCAGCCGAGCACCGACAGGACCGGGACGGCCGGGACCCACGGCGTGCGGAACGCGCGGGGCAGGTCCGGGCGGGTGCGGCGCAGCACCATCACGGCGATCGAGACGACGAGGAACGCGAACAGGGTGCCGATGTTGACCAGCTCGGCCAGCTTGGCGAGCGGGATGAACCCGGCGAGCACGGCGACCACGGTCCCCATCAGGATCGTCGAGCGGTAAGGGGTGCCGAACCGCGGGTGGACGGCCGACAGCCAGGGCGGCATGAGGCCGTCCCGGCCCATCGCGAAGAAGATGCGGCTCTGCCCGAGCAGCAGGATCAGCACGACGCTGGTGAGGCCGATGACGGCGCCGACGTCGATGAAGGTGGCGAACACCGGGTGCCCGGCGGCCTTGAACGCGTCGGCGAGCGGCGCCTCGGTGCTCAGCTTCGTGTAGTTCTGCATCCCGGCGACGACGGTGGACACGGCGGCGTACAGGACCGCGGTGATGACGAGCGACCCGATGAGCCCGATGGGCACGTCCCGCTGCGGCCGGCGGGCCTCCTCGGCGGCGGTGGCGACGATGTCGAAGCCGATGTAGGCGAAGAACACGATCGCGATGGCGGCGAAGATGCCGAGCCAGCCGAAGTTGGCCGGGGTGAAGCCGAACAGCTCCTGCATCAGCGGCGCGGTGAGGCCGCTGCCCTCGGGCGCCGGCTTCGACGGCGGGATGAAGGGCTCGTAGTTGGCGGCCTTGACGAAGAACAGCCCGGCGAAGATGACCAGCAGCACGATCGACACCTTGATCGCGACGACCACGGCGTTCACCCGGGAGGAGATCTTGACGCCGAGGACGAGCAGCGCGGTCACCACGACCACGAGGGCGATGGCGGGGACGTTCACCGTGCCGCCCTCGCCCGGCGGCGCGGCGAGCGACTCGGGGATGGTGACGCCGATGTCGTCCAGCAGCGAGGCGAAGTAGCCGGACCAGCCGACCGACACCACGGCCGCGCCGAGCGCCATCTCCAGGATGAGGTCCCAGCCGATGATCCAGGCGGGGAACTCCCCGATGGTGGCGTAGGAGAAGGTGTAGGCGGAGCCCGCGACCGGGACGGTGGAGGCGAACTCGGCGTAGCAGAGCGCCGCGAGCCCGCACACGACCGCGGCGAGGATGAACGACAGCGCGACCGCGGGTCCGGCCTTGTCCCGGGCGACCTGCCCGGTGAGCACGAAGATGCCGGTCCCGATGATCACTCCGACGCCGAACACGGTGAGGTCCAGCGCGGACAGGGCGCGCCGGAGCCGGTGCGCGGGCTCCTCGGTGTCGCGGATCGACTGCTCCACCGATTTCGTGCGCAGCAGGTTCATCCTCGCCGCCCCTCCGCGTCCCTCGTGCCCGTCCCGGCGGTGTGCTCGGCTGTCTGCCGTATGCCCAGATGAGCGCGGCTTATGATCAGCGGGGCCGGATGAGCGCCTGTGACGTGCGGGAATGCCGGAGAAGTGGCGTTCCGAATGCGGCTCGGAACGCCACTTCTCCGGGGAGCGGCGGAGGCCGTGTCAGGCGGGCCGTGTCAGGCGGGCCGTGTCAGGCGGGCAGGGAGGCGACCCCCGGCTCCAGGAAGCGGCGGCCGGTCACCTTCTCGGCGATGCCCGACCTGTCCAGGTACGGGGTGATGCCGCCCAGGTGGAACGGCCAGCCGGCGCCGAGGATCATGCAGAGGTCGATGTCCTCCGGCGCCGCGACGACCCCCTCGTCCAGCATGATGCGGATCTCCTCGGCGAGCGCGGCGAGCGCCCGGTCGAGGACCTGCTCCTCGGTCGACGGGCTCGTCCCGCCCGCGAAGATCTCCACGACCTCGGGGTCGAGGGAGAAGTCCGGCAGATACACGCCGGGCTTGCCGGCCGCGACCATCTTCGCGAGGTTGTCCGACAGCGGGAACCGGTCCGGGAACGCGGCGTGCAGGGTCTCGTTGACGTGCAGCGCGATCGCCGGGCCGACCAGGCCCATCAGGACGAACGGCGGCATCGGCAGGCCGAGCGGCGCGGCGGCCCGCTCCGCGACCTCGATCGGGGTGCCCTCGTCGACCGTCTTGACGATCTCGGCGAGCAGGCGCAGCAGGACGCGGTTGACCACGAACGCCGGGGCGTCCTTGACCAGCACGCACGACTTCTTCAGCGCCTTGCCGGTCGCGAACGCGGTGGCGAGCGCGGCGTCGTCGGTCCGCCCGCCGCGGACGACCTCCAGCAGCGGCAGCACCGCGACCGGGTTGAAGAAGTGGAAGCCGACGACCCGCTCCGGGTGCTTCAGCTTCGACGCCATCTCGGTGACGGAGAGGGACGAGGTGTTGGTCGCGAGGACGCACTCGGCCGAGACGTACTCCTCGACCTCGGCGAACACCTTCTGCTTGACCGCCATCTCCTCGAACACGGCCTCGATGACGAAGTCGGCGTCGGCGAACGCGTCCTTCGTCAGCGAGCCGGAGATGAGCGACTTGAGGCGGTTCGCCGCGTCGGGGGAGAGGCGCCCCTTGCCGAGCAGCTTGTCGATCTCGCCGTGCGCGTAGCCGACGCCCTTGTCCAGGCGCTCCTGGTCGAGGTCGGTCAGCACGACCGGGACCTCCAGGCGGCGCGCGAACAGCAGCGCGAGCTGCGAGGCCATCAGGCCCGCGCCGACGACGCCGACCTTGGTGACCTTGCGGGCGAGCGCCTTGTCCGGCGCCCCGGCGGGGCGCTTCGCCCGCTTCTGGGTGAGGTCGAACGCGTAGAGGCCGGCCCGCAGCTCGTCGCTCATGATGAGGGAGCACAGCGCTTCGTCTTCGGCGGCGAAGCCCTCGTCGCGGGTGCGGTCCTTGGCGGCGGCGACGAGGTCCAACGCGCGGGTGTAGGACGGGGCGGCGCCGTGGAGCTTGCCGTCGACGTTCCAGCGGGCCGCCGCGACCGCGTCGTCCCACGCCTTGCCCTTGTCGACCTCGGGCCGGGTGACGGTGATGTCGCCGTTGAGGACGCGGGCCGTCCAGGCGAGCGACTCCTCCAGGAAGTCGGCCGAGTCGAAGATCGCGTCGGCGATCCCCAGCTCGTACGCCTGCCCGCCCTTCAGCATCCGGTTCTGGGCGAGGGGGTTCTCGATGATGACCTTGAGCGCGTTCTCCGCGCCGATGAGGTTCGGCAGCAGATACGTCCCGCCCCAGCCGGGAACCAGCCCGAGGAACGTCTCGGGCAGCGCGAACGCCGGGACGCCGGACGAGATCGTCCGGTACGTGCAGTGCAGGCCGATCTCGACGCCGCCGCCCATCGCCGCGCCGTTGTAGTAGGCGAACGACGGGACGTCCAGCTCGCCGAGCCGCCGGAACACGTCGTGGCCCAGCTTGCCGATGGCCCGCGCGTCGTCCCGGTTCGTGATGAGCGGGACGCCCTTGAGGTCGGCGCCGACCGCGAAGATGAACGGCTTGCCGGTGACGCCGACGGCCGCGATGTCGTCGCGTCCCGCGATGGTGTCGATGGCGGCGTCCAGCTCGGCGAGGCCGTTGGGGCCGAAGGTGTTGGGCTTGGTGTGGTCGAATCCGTTGTCGAGCGTGATGAGCGCGAGCGTGCCCGCGCCGTAGGGGAGCGTCACGTCGCGCACGTGCGCGTGTGTGACGACCTCGTCGCCGAATACCTCTCGAAGTCTGCTCACTGTGTCCTCCCCCCGGGGGCGGTCCCCCGGACCCCCCGAACGACTCCGTCGCTCACTGCGTCCTCCCCGGGGGCGGTCCCCCGGACCCCCCGAACGACTCCGTCGCTCACTGTGCATCCCCCCAGTTGACGTTCTCCCAGAGGACGGTTCCGCCCATGCCCATCCCTACACACATCGTGGTCAGCCCGTAACGCACGTCGGTGCGCTCCTCGAACAGGCGGGCGAGCTGGTTCATCAGCCGGACGCCGGACGAGGCGAGCGGGTGGCCGAGCGCGATCGCGCCGCCCCACGGGTTCACCCGCGGGTCGTCGTCGGCGATCTTGAAGTGCTCCAGGAACGCCAGCACCTGCACGGCGAACGCCTCGTTGATCTCGATGAGGCCGATGTCGTCCATGGTCAGCGCGTTGCGGGCGAGGAGCTTCTCGGTGGCGGGCACGGGCCCGACGCCCATGACCTCCGGCTCCACCCCGGCGAACGAGAAGTCGATCAGCCGCATCTTCGGCGCGAGGCCGAGCTCGCGGGCGACGTCCTCGGCCGCCAGCAGGCAGGCCGTGGCGCCGTCGTTCAGGCCGGCGGCGTTCCCGGCGGTGACGTTGCCGTGCACGCGGAACGGGGTCTTCAGCCCGGCCAGGTCGTCCATCGTGGTGCCGGGGCGCGGCGGCTCGTCCTCGGTGGCGAGCCCCCACCCCTTCTCCGCGGAGCGGATCGCGGTGGGGACGAGGTCCGGCTGGATCTTCCCGGCGGCGTAGGCGGCGGCGACCTTCTGCTGGCTGCGCACGGCGTAGGCGTCCGCGCGCTCCTTGGTGATGCCGGGGAAGCGGTCGTGCAGGTTCTCCGCGGTCGCCCCCATGACCAGGGCGGACGGGTCGACCAGCCGGTCGGCGAGGAACCGCGGGTTCGGGTCGACGCCCTCGCCCATCGGGTGCCGCCCCATGTGCTCGACGCCGCCCGCGATGACGACGTCGTAGGAGCCGAACGAGATGCCGGCGCCGGACGTGGTCACGGCGGTCATCGCGCCCGCGCACATCCGGTCGATCGCGTAGCCGGGGACGCTCTTCGGCAGCCCGGCCAGCACGGCGGCGGACCGCCCGATGGTCAGGCCCTGGTCGCCGGTCTGCGTGGTGGCGGCGATGGCGACCTCGTCCACCCGCTCGGGCGGGAGGGACGGGTTGCGGCGCATCAGCTCGCGGATCGCGCGGACGACCATGTCGTCGGCGCGGGTCTGCGCGTACAGGCCCTTCGGGCCGGCCTTGCCGAACGGCGTGCGGACGCCGTCGACGAACACGACGTCGCGTGCGGTGCGAGGCACGGGATCGTCCTCCCTGCGGTGGGCTCGGTGGGTCGTCGAGCCTCGTGCCGCCCCTGCCTTCGACGGCGGCACGAGTGCCCGCGACAGCGATGCTACTCGCTGGTAACCCTTAATACTACTCGTCAGTAACCACTGACGCCGCGACGCTCTTGTTCGCTTTATGACGGGTGAGTAACGTGGCGGGGGAGGAGGCACGGTGACGCACGCGAGGCCCGCGTACCGGCCGGGGATGCGCCGGCGGATCGGGCATATCCGCGATCTCACCGCGCTCCTGCTGCGCACCGGCCTGCTGTTCGGCGGCGGCCCGCGCCGCATCTTCCGGCAGCTCGGCACGCTGCGGCGCTGGGGCACCACGCTCGCCGGGCTCGTCGCCGCGGGCGCCGCGCGCTCCCCGTCCCGTCCCGCGCTCATCGACGACGAGGGCGCGCTCACGTTCGCGGAGCTGGACGAGCAGGCCGCGCGCCTCGCCGCCGGGCTGCCCCTGCGGGGCCCCCGCCCCCGCGTCGGCGTCCTGTGCCGCAACCACCGCGGCATGGCCCTGACGCTCGTCGCCTGCTCCCGGCGCGGCGCGGAGGTCGTGCTGCTCAACACCGGTTTCGGAGCGGGCCAGACCCGCGCCGTCCTCAGCGAGCTGCGGCCCGCGCTCATCGTCGCCGACGCCGAGTTCGCGCCGCTCCTGGCGAACGTGCCGATCGCGCTGCGCCGGAACGTGCTGTGGGCCGACCGCCGCCCGGACGCCGGGATGCCGCTCGCCGCGCCCGTCCCGCTCGCCGCGCTGCCGCCCGCGCCGCGGCCCGACGTGGACGCGCTGCCCCGCCCCGCCGCCGGGTCGGGCCCCAGCATCGACGAGATCATCTCCTCGGCGCCCGCGTCCGCCGCCGAGGCCGGCCCGCCGCAGATCCAGAGCCGCACGATCATGCTCAGCTCCGGGACCACCGGACGCCCCAAGGGCGCCCGCCGCCCGCCCCGGCCGGGCCTGTGGCCGCTCGCCTCGATGACCTCCCGGATCCCGCTGCGCGCCCGGCAGACCATGATCGTCGACGCGCCGCTGTTCCACACCTGGGGGTACGCCGCGCTGCAGATGGCGTGGGCGATGCGGGCGCCGGTCGTGCTGCACCGCCGGTTCGACCCCGAGCAGACGCTGCGGTCCATCGCGTCCCACCGCGACACCGCCGTGTTCGCCGTCCCGGTCATGTGCCAGCGGATCCTGGAGCTGCCGCAGGACGTCCGCGACCGCTACGACACGTCCTCGCTGCGGATCTTCGCGCTGAGCGGCGCCGCGCTGCCCGGCGACCTCGCGACCCGGTTCATGGACGCGTTCGGCGACCGGCTCTACAACGTCTACGGGTCCACGGAGGCGTCGTGGGTGTCCATCGCCACCCCGCACGACCTGCGGCTCGACCCGCGCACCGCCGGGCGCCCGCCGCGCAACACCGCGCTGGCGATCGTGGACGCCGACGGCCGCCGGGTGGGCCGCTCCACCCGCGGGCAGATCTTCGCCGCGAACGAGCTGCTGTTCGAGGGCTACACGGGCGGCGAGCCGATGGAGGTGCGCGACGGGCTGCTCGCGACCGGCGACCTCGGCCACATCGACCACCGCGGCCTGCTGTTCGTCGACGGGCGCAGTGACGGGATGGTGGTGTCCGGCGGCGAGAACATCCTCCCCAAGGACGTGGAGGACGCGCTGCTGAAGCTGCCCGAGATCCTGGAGGCCGCGGTCACCGGGGTGCCCGACGACGAATGGGGGCAGCGGCTCGCCGCCTACATCGTCCTGCGGCCCGGCGCGCGGCTGGACGCCGACGCCGTCCGCGCGTACGTGCACGCGCAGGTCGCCCGGTTCGCGGTGCCGCGCGACGTGCACTTCATCGCCGAGCTGCCGCGCAACGCGACCGGCAAGGTCGTCACCCGCTGGCTCGGCGCGCGCCCAGGCCGGCCGCTACCGGAGGGTCATGTGGCGTGGCCGCGTCCGCGGGCAGCCGGACGGTGATCGACAGGCCGCCGTCGGGGCGCGGCAGCGTCTCGATCGTGCCGCCGTGCGCGTCCACCACCGCCCGGACGATCGACAGGCCGAGGCCCGCGCCTTCCTTCGACCCCGTCCGGTCGGCGCGCAGCCGCCGGAACGGCTCGAAGATCGCCGCGACCTCGTAGGCCGGGACGGGCCGCCCGGTGTTGACGACCTGCAGGAACGCCTCGCCGTCCGCGACCCCGGTGCGGACCCACACCCGCCCGTCCCGCACGTTGTACTTCACCGCGTTCTCCAGCAGGTTCACCGCGCACCGCTCGAGCAGCACCGGATCGCCGGTCACGACCGCGGGCGCGAGCTGCGCCTCCACGTCGACCGCCGCGTCGTCCAGCTGGTCGAGCGCGCTGCGGACCACCTCCGGCAGCGGGGTCGGCGCCCGCGTGCCGAGGTCCCGCTCGGACTTCGCGAGCAGCAGCAGCCCCTCGATGAGCCGCTCGTGCCTGGCGGTGTTGCCGAGCAGGACGTCCGCGAGAGCCTTCGTCTCCGGCGGGTTCTTCCGGCTCGCCAGCGCGACCTCCAGCACCGTCCGGTTGATGGTCAGCGGCGTGCGCAGCTCATGCGAGGCGTTCGCGACGAACCGCCGCTGCGCGTCGAACGCCCTGTTCAGCCGGTCGAGCATCCGGTCGAACGTGTCGGCCAGGTCCTTGATCTCGTCCTGCGGGCCGTCCAGCGCGATCCGCTCGTGCATGTTGCTCTCCGACAGCCGCCGCGCCGTCGCCGTCACCTTGTGCAGCGGCCGCAGCATCCGCCCGGCGACCAGGTACCCGATGACCACCGCCAGGACCCCGATCACGAGCATCGTCACCAGCGAGCTCTGCAGCAGCTGCTCCAGCGCGTCGTGCTTCTGCTGCGCCATCTGCCGGTCGGCGTCCGCCTTCAACGCCATCAGCTGGTTCACGTCGCCGTCGATCGCCATGGCCCGCACCCGCGCGAGCGTCCCCGGGTCGATGTCGCGGGCCGAGAACCGGTTGTCCATCGTCCGGACCGTCAGCAGATAGGTGACCGCGACCAGCACCGCCGAGGTGACGAGGAACAGCGACCCGTAGACCAGCGTCAGCCGCGTCCGGACACTGAGCCTTTTCACCGCGCCTCCAGCCGGTACCCGGAACCCGTCACCGTCTCGATCACCGGCGGCTGCCCGAGCTTCCTCCGCAGCGTCGCCATCGTGACCCGGACGATGTTGCTGAACGGGTCGATGTTCTCGTCCCACGCCCGCTCCAGCAGCCGCTCGGCGCTCACCACCCCGCCCTCGGCCCGCATCAGCTCCTCCAGCACGGCGAACTCCTTCTTCGTCAGCCGCAGCTCCCGCCCGTCCCTGTCGACCTTCCGCCGGTACGGGTCGAGCCGGATCCCCCTGCGCTCCAGCACGGGCGGCACCGCCGTCCCCGACCTCCGCGCCAGCGCCCGCACCCGCGCCACCAGCTCGCTGAACACGAACGGCTTGGGCAGATAGTCATCGGCGCCGAGCGACAACCCGTCGACCCGGTCATCAACGTCGCCGGCCGCGGTGAGCATCAGGATGCGCCCGGGACTCCGCCGCACCACCAGCTCCCGGCACACGTCGTCCCCGTGCACCGTGGGCAGATCCCGGTCGAGGACCACCACGTCGTACTCGTTGTAGGAGGCCAGCTCCAACGCCTCATCGCCGTCATAGGCAACGTCGACGGCCATGGCCTCGTCCCGCAGCCCCTCGGCGATGGTGTCGGCGAGCACCCGCTCGTCCTCAACGACAAGAACACGCATGCCCAGAGCATCCCGCCCCCGGGGTTAAACCCCGATAAGCCCTGGTGCTCGCCGAGGGGGCCGACCGTCGGCGCGCCCCGGTGGGGTCAGTCGACCAACGCGTGGACGGCCTGCGCCAGTGCGGTCCCGGCCTGCTCGACCGCCGGCAGGTGCAAGTCACGGAAGCGCTGCCGCCGGGCTCGGGCGCGACCGTTCCGGTGCCGCGTCCGCCGATGTAGCACCGCGTAGGCGGCCCGGCCGCGCGCACACCCTGGCAGCCCCCGAACGGGCGGTGCGGCGGAGGGTTTCGGTTCAGGCGGAGGTCAGAGCCCGACCAGGGGCCAGAACCTGGTCACGGGCCGCTCCAGGAACAGCAGCAGCAGAACGAAATAGGAGACCGCGGGGATGGCGGCGGCCACGGCGAGGGCCGCGGCGAGCAGGGCCGCGGCCGACAGGCCGCCGCGCACGGCCTCGATGTCCGGCGGATCGGACTCCGACGCGACCTCCCGGTCGCGGTAGGAGATCACGCTCACCATGCTCTGGCAGGTGCTCGCGGCGAGGATGTTCCCGATGTAGAACATCAGGGTGAAACGGTCGTCACCGGGATAGGCCCCGACGAGTTCGGTGGAGAACGGCAGGATCACGATGGCCAGCAGCCATCCCGCGTTCCACATCATCAGCGCCCGCGTGTAGCCGCGGATGTGCTGGAACACCTGGTGGTGCACGAACCACAGCCGGAGGATGACGGCGAAGCTGAGCAGGAAGCTCCAGACCTGCGCCTGATGCCCGGTGATCACCTCGGTCGACCGCCCGTGCTCGCCGACCACCTCCGGCACCACGTCCACCAGCGGCAGGATCAGCAGCGTCACCGCGATCGCCACCACCGCGTCGGTGAACAGGACCAGCCGATCCGGATCCCGCGTGACCACTCGCGACATGCCTCGTGATCTTACTCTCCGTAACCGCCCCTGCTGGACTACATGGCTAATGCGGGTTTAACCCCGGGGCCGGTCTCATGGCTTCCGCCTGGGCGAGGTGCCTTGGCGGAGAGGACGCGATGAGGAAACCGTGGGTTGCCGGGGTGGCCCTGGCGCTGGTCTTGGGGCTTTCGGCTTGTGGGAGCGACGACGGCGGGGGCGGGGTCGCCTCCGCCGGTGGGACGGCGAAGGCTTCTGCGTCGGCCTCGCCTACGGCGTCGCTTTCGGCGGAGGACGCGCAGCTCAAGTTCGCTCAGTGCATGCGGGAGAACGGGGTCGACCTCCCCGACCCCGGGAGCGGGGATCGGAGTGCGCTGCGCCTCGGGAAGAGCACCGACCGGACGAAACTGCAGGGCGCGCTGAAGAACTGCAAGCAGTGGCTGCAGGCGGGCGGGAGGTTGCCCGATCTGAAGGACCCGAAGGTGCGCGACCAGTTCGTGAAGTTCGCGCAGTGCATGCGCGAGCACGGGGTGGACATCCCCGATCCCGGGCCGGACGGGCAGTTCAAGCTGCCGACCGGGGGCATCGACCGGGGCGCGCTGAAGAAGGCGCGCGAGGCGTGCAAGGCGGACCTGCCGGGGGTCGGGCGGTGAGGCGTGTCGTTGTCGCCGGCGGAGTCGCCGTCGCCGTGGTCGCCGGCGGTGGCGGTGCGTTGGCCTGGACGATGGACGGGAGCGAGCCCGAAAGCGTCCATGAGGCGAGGCTCGGCACCGCCGTGGTGACCCGGGGCGATCTCGTGGACACCGAGACGGTGGACGGGAAGCTCACCTACGGCGATGTGCGCGAGGTGTGGACGGGCGCGTCGGGCGTGGTGACGTGGGCGCCGGAGAAGGGAGCGGTCGTCAAGCGGGGCGGGACGCTGCTCAAGGTGGCGGGCAAGCCCGTCACGCTGATGTACGGCGGCAGCCCCATGTACCGGACGCTGCGGGAGGGCACGTCGGGCAAGGACGTCCGGCAGCTCGAAGAGAACCTGCGGGCGCTCGGGTACGGCGGGATGACCGTGGACGACGAGTTCACCGCCGCGACCGGGGCGGCCGTCAAGGAGTGGCAGGACGACCGGGGGCTGGCGGAGACCGGGGCCGTCGACTCCGGCCAGGTCGTCTTCCTGAGCGGGGCCGTGCGGGTGCGGGAGGTCAAGGCGCCCGAGGGGAGGCGGGTCGGCCAGGGGCAGGCCGCTCTCACCGTGGCCGGGACGAAACGGGTCGTGCACGTCGATCTGGACGCCGACAAGCAGGACCTCGCCGAGGAGGGCGCCGGGGTCTCGGTGCAGCTGCCCGGCGGCAAGTCCGTCAAGGGGAAGATCACCGAGGTCGGCAGCGTCGCCGAGAGCACCGGGTCCGGGCAGGACAAGAAGACCACCATCGGCGTCGACATCTCGATCGGCGACGCGAAGACGGGACGGCTGGACGAGGCTCCCGTCAGCGTCGAGCTGGAGAGCGAGCGGAAGAAGGACGTCCTGTCGGTGCCGGTCGAGGCGCTGCTGGCGTTGAGGGAGGGCGGCTTCGGGGTCGAGGTCGTCGATACCGGAAGGCGGATCGTGCCCGTGCAGGTCGGGACGTTCGGCGGGGGCCGGGTCGAGGTCAGCGGGAGCGGCCTGAGCGAGGGCATGAAGGTCGGGGTGCCCGCCCAATGAGCACGCTGGACGTGGGTGGGAACATCGTCGAGCTCGCCGGGGTCACCAAGGAGTACACGGGCGTCGCGGCGCTCAAGGGCGTCGACCTGGTGATCGCGCCGGGGGAGATGGTCGCGATCGTCGGGCCGTCCGGTTCGGGGAAGTCGACGATGCTGCACATGATCGGGACGCTCGACCGCCCGACCGGGGGCAGCGTGCGGGTCGCCGGGCACGAGGTCGGCGTGCTCGGCGACCGGGAGCTGTCGGCGCTGCGGGCGCGGCACATCGGGTTCGTGTTCCAGCAGTTCCACCTGGCGGCGGGGGTGAGCGCGCTCGACAACGTCGCCGACGGGCTGCTGTACGGCGGCGCCCGGCTGCGGGAGCGGCGGGAGCGGGCGCGCGCCGCGCTCGACCGCGTCGGGCTCGGGCACCGCACCGGGCACCGGCCGCACCAGCTTTCCGGCGGCGAGCAGCAGCGGGTCGCGGTCGCGCGGGCCGTGGTGGGCGAGCCGGACCTGCTGCTCGCCGACGAGCCCACGGGCAACCTCGACTCGGCGGCCGGCGCGGAGGTGCTGGCCCTGCTGGACGAGCTGAACCGCGCCGGCACCACCGTCGCGATCATCACGCACGATGCGGAGGTGGCCGGCCGGGCGCCGCGCCGGGTCCGGGTCAGGGACGGGCTGATCGTCGCCGACGAGCGGGCGGAGGTGGGCAGCCGATGAAGGCGGCGCTCGCGCCCGCGCGGCTGGGGCCGGACGACGTGCTGCGCGTCGGCCTCGGAGGGCTCCGGGCACGCCCCGCCAGGGTCGTGCTGTCCGCGCTCGGCATCGCGATCGGGATCGCCACGATGGTCGCGGTCATCGGGATCTCCTCGTCCAGCAAGGAGGATCTGCTGCGGCGGCTCGACCGGCTCGGCACCAACCTGCTGACCGCGAAGCCCGGCGACACCCTGTTCGGGGAGAAGGCGGAGCTGCCCGAGACGGCGCCGGAGATGGTGCGCCGCATCGGGCCGGTCACCGCGGTCGGCGCGACGGGGGCGGTGGACGCGACCGTCCGCCGGACCGACAAGATCCCCGAGGAGGTCACGCAGGGCATCGCCGTGCAGGCCGCCACGACGGACCTGTTCGGCACGCTCGGCGTGGAGACGGCGAGCGGGAGCTCGCTCAACGTGGGCACGGCCCGCTATCCCGGGGTCGTGCTCGGCTCCGAGGCCGCGAAGCGGCTGGGCGTCCGCGAGGGCCGGGTGTGGATCGGCGGCCGGTGGTTCACGGTCCTGGGCGTCCTGCGGCCCGCCGAGCTGGCCCCGGAGATCGACCGCTCCGCCCTCGTCGGCTGGGACGCGGCCCGCCGCTACCTGGGGTTCGACGGGCATCCGACGACGATCTACGAGCGGTCGGCGGACGCGTCGGTGAACGACGTCCGGGACGTCCTCGCGCGGACGGTCAGCCCCGAGCATCCCGAGGAGGTCGAGGTCAGCCGCCCCTCGGACGCGCTGGAGGCCAAGGCCGCCGCCGCGGGCGCGTTCACCGGGCTGCTGCTCGGGCTCGGTGCGGTCGCGCTGCTGGTCGGCGGGGTCGGCGTCGCCAACACGATGGTGATCTCGGTGCTGGAGCGGCGCCGGGAGATCGGGCTGCGCCGCTCGCTCGGCGCGACCCGCGGCCAGGTGCGCGTCCAGTTCCTCGCCGAGTCGCTGCTGCTGTCGGGGTTCGGCGGCGCGGCCGGCGTCCTGCTCGGCACGGCCGTCACCGCCGGGTTCGCGCTGTGGAAGGGGTGGCCGCCCGTCGTGCCGGTGTGGGCGCTCGGCGGCGCGCTCGCCGCGACGCTGGCGATCGGGACGGCCGCCGGGCTGTATCCGGCGGTGCGCGCCGCGAGGCTGCCGCCGACGGAGGCGCTGGCGTCGGCCTGACACTGGTCACGTTCGCCCGGGGCGGTGCATGATTGTGGAAGGCAGCTGTGTTCCGCCCCCGGGGGAGGTGCCTCGACCGCCATGCCGGTGCCACGCCCGCTACGCGAGCGCTGCAGGGAGTTCCTCGGAATCGACGGGGAGATCCGCTACATCTTCCCTGCGATGGCCTACGGCGGCGGCGCGGGCTTCGTCTTCGTCGTCACCGACGACCAGGTAGCCGTGATCTCCACCGGCTCGCTGCGCAGCAGCAACCCGAAGACGATCTGGGGCAGCTACCCGCGCGGCACCCGGATCGGGCCGGTGGAGACGGGCGCCGGCGCGTCGTTCGAGTTCGCCGGCGCCGTGTTCGAGGTGGACGACGAGTACGTCCCGGTCGTCAACGCCGCCGACGCCGAGATCTTCGCCCGCGACAGCCTCCCCAGGGACCCGCTCCCCGACCTCTGAGGGCCGGGGTCAGGACGTGGCGGCCGGCTCCGTGGCCTTGGCGGGGGCGGGCTTGGGCGCCGACGGGGTGCGCAGGAACAGGAACATCACCGGCACCAGGTACGCCGCCCACATGACCAGCTGCAGCCACGTGATCTGCGGTGTGACGTTCAGCACGCCCTGGAACACCGTCTGCATCCAGTCGCCCGCGCTGCCGAACTTGGCGAAGAACGTGTGCGGCTCCAGCGCGACGGCGTTCAGGCCCGGGAAGACCTCGGCCTCCTGCAGGTCGTGGAAGCCGTAACCGAACACGCCCGCGGCGACGACGATGAGCGCGGCGCCCGTCCAGGTGAAGAACCGCTTCAGGTTGATCTTGAGGCCGCCGCGGTAGAGCAGGTAGCCGAGCACGACGGCGACGGCGAGCCCGAGGAACGCGCCGATGATCGGCTGGGTGGAGCCGCCGGAGGAGTTGGAGATGTTCGTCCACAGGAACAGCGCGGTCTCCAGGCCCTCCCGCCCGACGGCGAGGAACGCGACCGCGGCGAGGGCGAGCGGCCCGACGTTCAGCGCGCCCTCCAGCTTGCCCTCCAGCTCCGCCTTCATGAACCGGGCGGTCCTGCGCATCCAGAAGACCATCCAGGTGACCAGCCCCACCGCGATGATCGACAGGACGCCGCCGAACAGCTCCTGCGTCTTGAACTGCATCTCCGAGGACGCGGCGCTCAGCGCGACGCCGAACGCGAACGCCAGCGCGACGGCGACGGCGACCCCCGTCCAGACGGGGAGCAGGGCCCGGCGGTTGCCGGTCTTCACCAGGTACGCGATCAGGATGCTCACGACCAGGGCGGCCTCGAGCCCCTCACGTAGTCCGATGAGGAAGTTGCCCAGTAGCATCGCCGTACTCCTCCGGATCGCACAGATGTCAGGCCGAGCTTTGCAGGCAGAGCCTTTTAGGCAAAGCTAACCTAACCAAGTGTGCGCCCGGCACCCGACCCCGGCAAGAGGGCTCAGACCTCTCCTTTGCTTTCGAGGCGCAGGAACGCCTTGGCGAGCGGCTGGGCGGTCAGCTCGACCTGCCACCTGCGGGCGCCGAGCTCGCGCAGGGCGGCGCCGATCGCGGACGGCGACGACTCTTCGGGCGGCGTCCAGGCGAGGCGGCGGACGTAGTCGGGCTGCACCAGGTTCTCCGACGGCATCGAGTGCTCGTCGGCGAGCGCCGCGATGACGGCGCGGGCCGCGGTGAGCCGCTTGGCGGCCTCCGGGTCGCGGTCGGCCCAGCGGTGCGCGGGCGGCGGGCCGTCGCCGGGCAGGTTCGACTCCGGCAGCGCCCGCTCGGACAGGTCGCGGGCGCGGGCGACGGCGCGCAGCCACGCCGACTGGTGCCGCCGGGCGCCGCGCCCCCGCATGGTGGGCAGGGCCTGCAGCTCGGCGGGCGTCTTCGGGGACTTCTGCGCCAGCTCTATGATCGCGGCGTCCTGCAGCACCCGGCCGGGGGACAGGTCGCGCTCGCGCGCTATCCGGTCGCGGGCCGTCCACACCTCGCGGACGGCGGCGAGCGCCCGCCGGTTGCGCACCCGGTGGATGCCGGACGTGCGGCGCCACGGGTCGGGCCGCGGCGGCTTCGGCGGCGTGGCCAGTATCGCGGCGAACTCCTCCAGCGCCCACTCCAGCTTGCCCGCCGTCTCCAGCTCCTCCTGCAGGGCGTCGCGCAGCTCGACGAGGAGCTCGACGTCCAGCGCGGCGTAGCGGAGCCAGTCTTCGGGGAGGGGGCGCGTGGACCAGTCGGCCGCCGAGTAGCCCTTCTCCAGCACGAACCCCAGCACGTTCTCGACCATGGAGCCGAGCCCGACCCGCGGGTAGCCGAGCAGCCGCCCCGCCAGCTCGGTGTCGAACAGCCGGCGCGGGACGAGCCCGACCTCGGCCAGGCACGGGAGGTCCTGGTTGGCGGCGTGCAGCACCATCTCGGCGTCGGCGAGCGCGGCGTCCAGCCCGGACAGGTCGGGGCAGGCGATCGGGTCGATCAGCGCGGTGCCGGCGCCCTCGCG
The DNA here is from genome assembly GCF_044508335.1 of Actinomadura sp. Lineage (NCBI taxonomy): Bacteria > Bacillati > Actinomycetota > Actinomycetes > Streptosporangiales > Thermomonosporaceae > Actinomadura > Actinomadura sp. The sequence continues at coordinate 21,458 of NZ_JBIQHY010000001.1, read as the reverse complement.
GCGCAGCTGGATCAGGTAGGCGCGCTGCCCGTACCGGTAGCCGGAGGCCCGCTCGGCGTCCACCGCGACGGGGCCGGTGCCGGCCGCGAACGCCGCGATGACGCGGTCGAGCCCGGCGGCCGTGGCGACGACGGGGGGGACGCCCTCGCGCGGCTCCAGCAGCGGGACGGCCGGGGGGCCGGTATCGGCCTTCGCGTCGTCCGGGCCCGTCCCCTGCTGATCGGGAACGGCCCCTGTTCGTTCGACGGCCGTCTCCTCCGCACCGGTCTCCCCTTTGGGGCCGGTGGCGCGCGTTTCGGACACTCCCACTGTTTCCGTGTTCTCCCCCGCCGCCTCGGTCTCGGACGCTGTGCTCACGCCACCTACCGTACGTCGTTCAGCCGCCACCGCCGCCCGGCGGATCCGGCAGCGACGCGACGCCGGACGGCGGCAGCCCGGCCGTGGTGCACATCACCTCGCACCAGGCCGCGACGTGGCCGGCGAGGTCGTCCCCGGTCGGCGACCAGGAGGCGCGCAGCTCCAGCTCGGTGGTGGACGGCTCGTCGCGCTTGTCGCCGAAGCTCTCCGACACCGCCCGGGTGACCGTCCCGGACACGTTCGCGTACCCGGCGGGCTCCAGCGCCTCCAGCAGCCAGTCCCAGGCGACGGAGCCGATCAGCTCGTCGGCGGCGATGTCGGGCTCCAGGTCGGCGCGGATGTAGGCGACGATGCGGAACCCGTTCGTCCAGCCGGACCTGCCCTCCGGGTCGCACAGCACGATGAGGCGCCCGGCGGCGACCTCGGTGTCGTCGTCGCGGTAGACGGTGCCGGACATCGCCGCCGCGTACGGCGCGAGGCGCTGCGGGGCGGGCATGTCCTCCAGGTCGAGCTCCGGCCGGAGGGCGGGCCCTTCGAGGAACGAGCGCAGCGTGTCGACGGCCCGCTGGAAGGCAGGTGGGTTCATGGGCGGACCGGCCTGGTCGCGGGTGAGCGGCCGGGAGCCGGGGGCCGGCTCGGGGCGGTGCCGCCGGGACGGGGCGGCGGGGGGACGCGGAGGGGAGACGGGCACGGCACAGCTGGTTTCGTCTCGGGGGCCGGGCCGGTCAGGCCACGGCCCGCTCGGCGGCGGCGCGGCGGGGCGCCCGGACGGTCTGCGGGCCGGTCGGGCCGGTCGCGCGGGCCGGGGCGGTCACCGGCGGCAGGCCGACGAGGACCGCGGCGCCGCACTCGACGCAGGCCCGCTCGGGACACTCCGCACCGTGCCCGTCGGGACACGGCGGCTGCTCGAACTCACGTTCATCACCGCAGGTGGAGCAGTACAAGGGGGACCTCCCTCGGCTATGACACGCATCACGTTCGCACGCGCCGGTGACAGAATGCGGGACTTCGCTCGGCGTGTCCGGAAGTTCGTTTCGCCTCAGCCGCCACTCCGGTGCCTTCTCACCTGCGTTTCATGGGACCATCGCAACGTGACCGCTGACGCTGCCCGTCCGAACGACGACTCTGTGAACACGCCCGCTGGGGACGCGCTCGCCGAGAGCCCCTTCCTGCTGGCCTGCCGGCGGCGGCCGGTGCCGCACACGCCGGTGTGGTTCATGCGCCAGGCCGGCCGCTCGCTGCCGGAGTACCTGCGGGTCCGCGAGGGCGTCCCGATGCTGGAGTCGTGCACCCGCCCCGACATGATCGTGGAGATCACGATGCAGCCGGTGCGCCGGTACGCGGTGGACGCGGCGATCTTCTTCAGCGACATCATGGTTCCGCTGAAGGCCATCGGCGTCGACCTCGACATCAAGCCGGGCGTCGGGCCGGTGATCGCCGACCCGATCCGGTCGGCGGGCGACCTCGCCGCGCTGCGGCCCCCCGTCCCCGACGACGTCCCGTACGTGACCGAGGCCGTCCGGGGGCTGGTCGGCGAGCTGGGCGCGACGCCGCTGATCGGCTTCGCGGGCGGCCCGTTCACGCTCGCCTCGTACCTGATCGAGGGCGGCCCGTCCAAGAACCACGAGCGCACCAAGGCCATGATGTACGGCGAGCCGGAGCTGTGGGCGAGCCTCATGGACCGCCTCGCCGACCTCACGATCGCGTTCCTGAAGGTGCAGGTCGCGGCCGGGGCGAGCGCCGTGCAGGTGTTCGACTCCTGGGTGGGCGCGGTCGCCGCGCAGGACTACCGCGAGTCGGTGCTGCCGCACACGCGCCGCATCTTCGCCGCGATCGAGCCGCTCGGCGTGCCGCGCATCCACTTCGGCGTCGGGACGGGCGAGCTGCTCGGCCCGATGGGCGAGGCCGGGGCCGACGTCGTCGGCGTCGACTGGCGGGTGCCGCTGGACGAGGCCGTCAGCCGGGTCGAGCCGGGCAAGGCCCTGCAGGGCAACCTCGACCCCGCGATCCTGTTCGCCCCGTGGGAGATCGTCGAGCGCCGCGCCCGCGACGTGCTGGCCCGGGGCCGCACCGCCGAGGGCCACATCTTCAACCTGGGACACGGCGTCCTGCCGTCCACCGACCCCGACGTGCTGGCCCGCCTCGCGGACCTCGTCCACGAGGCGAGCAGCGGGCGGGACGGCTAGGCGGGACGGCTAGGCGGGCGGCTGCCGCGGCGGTGCCGTGCCCGCCGCGGCCTTCTCCGGCTCCGGTCCGGGCGCCGGCTCGGAACGGCCGCCGAACCGGCCGCGGATGCGGCGCCGGAAGGCGAGCAGCGGCCAGCCGAGCGCGGCGGCGAGGACGAGGAACGGCAGCAGCCAGCCGAGCACGGTGGCGACGCCGCCGATGAACGCGGTGAACGCGTGCCAGCCGTCCTGGAGGCCGCCGATGAACCCGCCGCGCTCGTCGTCCTTCTCGGGCGCCGCGGCCTCGGCCACCAGCGTCACGGTCACCGTCGCGTACCGGGTGCGGTGCTTCAGCGAGTTCTGCCGCGCCTGCAGCGCCTCAAGGTCGGCCTCGCGCCGGGCGATCTCCTGCTCGACCTGGATGACCTCGCCGACGGAGTCCGCGCGGCCGAGGAGCTTGCGGAACGACTCCAGCGTGGCCTTCGCCGACCGCACGCGGGCGTCGACGTCGGCGACCTCGCCGGTGACGTCCTCGGCCTCCTGGGAGAGGGAGATCTTGGTGCCGAGCCGCGTGCTCAGCTGGTCCAGCACGTCGGTGTAGCGGTCGGCGGGGATCTTCAGGGTGATCTGCGAGCGGGCCGGGTCGCTCGAACTCGACTCCTGCTCGACGTAGCCGCCGGCCGAGGCCGTCATCTGCTTGGCCTTGGCGGCGGCGTCCTCGACGTCCCCCGCCTGGACCCGCAGCCGCGCGGTGTGGACGACCTCGCGCCCGGTCGGCAGCGGCGCCTGCGGCTTCTGCGCGGTCTTCCCGCCGGCCGCGTTCCCGCCGGCCGCGTTCCCGTCGGCGGCGTTCCCGTCGGCGGCGCCCCCCGCCGGGGCCGCCTCGTTCCGGGTCGCCGCCGGAGCGGGGCCGATTCCCCGGTCGGCGGCCTCGGACGAGCCGGACGAGCGGTCGCCGCCGCCGCACGCGGCCAGGACCCCGGCCAGCAGCAGGACGACCAGCGCACATGTGACGTTCCTGACGTTCCGCATGCGGCTTGGACGGGGTGACGCGGGTCACCGTTCCGCGCGGCGAATCACGAAAGGGCCACGATGCCCGCGGCGACGCGGCCAGCGGGCCGTGGCGCGGGGCCGTGGCGCGGCCGCGCCGGTCACGGCCCGCCCCCGCTGCGGGCCGTGACCG
>NZ_JBIQHY010000001.1:0-17653 GCF_044508335.1 Actinomadura sp. | reverse complement strand
GGGCCGTGGCGCGGCCGCGCCGGTCACGGCCCGCCCCCGCTGCGGGCCGTGACCGGACGCGAGCCCGGAGGATCCTACATGCCAGTATTCACTGGCATGATATGCCGGGTCTTGTCACATCCGCGACAGAACAGCAGCCCGCGGTGCGCCGGACCGGCGATGTGATGCTCGCCGCTCCGGCCGCCCCGGTGCACGATCCGGCGGGGCGTCTGGAAGGCTGGAGCCATGACCACGTCCCATGCCGTTGTCGTCGGGGGCGGCATCGCGGGCCTCGCCGCCGCCCGCGTGCTCGCCCGGGACGGCGTGCGGGTGACCGTGCTCGAAGGCTCCCCCCAGATCGGCGGCAAGCTCCGGGTCAGCGAGATCGCCGGCGTCCCGGTGGACGAGGGCGCCGAGTCGATGCTCGCCCGCCGCCCCGAGGGGATGGACCTCGTGCGCGCCCTCGGCCGCTCCGCCGACCTGGTGAACCCCGGCACCACCTCCTCGGCGATCCTCAGCCGCGGCGCGCTGCGCCCGCTCCCGTCCGGCCAGGTCATGGGCGTCCCGAGCGATCTGAAGGCGCTCGCCGCGTCGGGGGTGCTGTCGCCGGCCGGCCTCGCCCGCGTCCCGCTCGACCTCGTCCTGCCGGAGACGCCGCGCGGCGGGGACGTGTCCGTCGCCGACTTCATCGGCGCCCGCGTCGGCCGCGAGGTCGTCGACCGGCTCGTCGAGCCGCTGCTCGGCGGCGTGTACGCGGGGCGGGTCGAGCTGCTGTCGTTCGACTCGACGCTGCCCGCCGTCGCCGCCGCCGCGCGCGGCCGCCGCTCGCTGATCGGCGCCGTGCAGGGCATGCGGGACGCCGCGCCGAAGGACCCGGGCCCCGTCTTCGCGACGCTGCCGGACGGGCTCGGCACGCTCCCGCACCTCGTCGCCGACGACATCACCGCCGCCGGCGGGACGGTGCGGACCGGCGCGATGGTCCGCGAGCTGCGCCGCACGCCGGACGGCTGGCGGCTCACCATCGGCCCGACCCGCGACCCCGAGTACCTGGACGCCGACGCCGTGGTGGTCGCGGTGCCGGCGGCCCCCGCGTCCCGGCTGCTCAAGGAGGAGGTGCCCGCCGCCGCCCGCGAGCTGGCCGGCATCGACTACGCCAGCATGGCGATCGTCACCCTCGCCTACCGCGCCACCGCGTTCCCGCGCCCGCCGAAGGGCAGCGGCTACCTCGTCCCCGGCGTGGAGAGCGACCCCGGGCGCGGCGGCCGGGGGGTCAAGGCCGTCACGTTCAGCTCGGTAAAATGGCCTCACCTGCGCGACCGCGACCCCGGCGTCATCGCGGTGCGCTGCTCCATCGGGCGCTTCGGCGAGGAGCACACGCTCCAGCGGGCCGACGAGGAGCTGGTCGCCACCGCCATGGCCGAGCTCGCCGCGACGTGCGGCGTCACCGAGCTGCCGGCCGAGAGCCGGGTGACCCGGTGGGGCGGCGGGCTCCCGCAGTACAACGTGGGCCACGCCGACCGCGTGGCCAAGGTCCGGTCCGCGGTCGCCGGCGCGCCGGGGCTGGCCGTCGCCGGCGCCGCCTACGACGGCCTCGGCATCCCCGCGTGCATCGCCTCGGCGCGGGCGGCGGCGACCCGGGTCCTGGACCACCTGCGCAGTCGAGAAGGAGTGGATCATGGCCGATCAGGCGGGCAAGCCGAAGGCACGCGAACTCAATAACGTCATCCGCTACACCATGTGGTCGGTCTTCCGCCTCGCGAAGCCCGGCACCCTCGGCGAGCAGGACGCCGCCGAGGTGCAGGACCTCCTCGACCAGGCGGCCGAGAAGGACGTGACCACCCGCGGCTCCTACGACGTCGCCGGCCTGCGGGCCGACGCCGACTTCATGTTCTGGTGGCACGCGCCCACGTCCGACGACCTCCAGGAGGTCTACACCCGGTTCCGCCGGACGGCCATGGGCCGCGCCAGCGAGCCCGTGTGGTCGCAGATGGCGCTGCACCGCCCCGCCGAGTTCAACAAGAGCCACATCCCGGCGTTCCTCGCCGACGAGGAGCCGCGCAACTACGTGTGCGTCTACCCGTTCGTCCGGTCCTACGAGTGGTACCTGCTGCCGGACGAGGAGCGCCGCGCGATGCTCGCCGAGCACGGCAGGATGGCGCGCGAGTACCCCGACGTCCGCGCCAACACCGTGTCGGCGTTCGCGCTCGGCGACTACGAGTGGATGCTGGCGTTCGAGGCCGACGAGCTGCACCGCATCGTCGACCTGATGCGCCACCTGCGCGGTGCGAAGGCGCGGCTGCACACCCGCCTGGAGGTGCCGTTCTACACCGGCCGCCGCAAGCCGGTCGCCGAGCTCGTCGCGAATCTGGCCTGACCGGCCCGGGAGCGGGGCGGATCGGCAGTAGGGTGCGTCCGTGACCGACTCTCCCGACCGGCGGCCCCGGGGGCGGCACGCGCGGCCGCCGTCCGAGTTCGCGGTCCGCTTGAACCGGCTGGTCACGGCGGTGCTGAGGTCCCGCCGGCGCCGGCTGTCCGCGGCCGGCGCCGCGGCGGCGCTGGCGGCGGTCGCCGCCGCCACCGTCCCGGTGCTGACCGGCGGCTCCTCCTCCCCGCAGCCGCACGCGGCCGCCCGCGCGGCGACGTCCCCGTCCCCGCACGAGAAGGTCGAGGCCGTCACCGGGGATCCCGACGAGATCCCCGACGCGGTGCCGTACTTCAGGACGAAGGACCCGGACGGCAAGGTCGTCGGGCACGTCACCGACGTCCGCCGCAGCGGCGCGTTCGTGCGCGTCTACACCGACCTGGGCGAGGACGACGAGAACTCCAGGCCCGCCATCGACCTGTGCGAATGGACGACCCAGTTCCTGGAGGACGGCGGCGACGACGAGCCGCGCGTCTTCGTCCACGGCAAGAGCGACGACAACGGCAGCGTCGTCCTCGCCAACAAGCAGAGCGACAAGGACGACTGCGAGGTCGGCGAGACCCCCTAGCGTCCCCGGCGCCCGCCGGCGGCCCGGCGCTAGTAGCCGCCGCCGTCGCTCCCGCCGCCGTCGCCGCCGCTGTCGTAGCCCGAGTACCCGAGGCCGGAATGCCCGCTCGACTCCAGGCGGTGGCCGTGCCACCGCGGGTGGGGGAGCTTGATCGGCTTGGGGTCGCCGCTCTCCAGGATCTCCCGCAGCCGCGCGTCCTCGACGCCCGCCGGGCCGATCACCGCGAACCGGCGGAGGGCGGACGCCTCGTCCGCGCCGTCCCGGACGAGGCCGCGGCGTACCGCCCTGCCGCGCCGGGTGAGCTTGGCCGACCCGCGGCGGACCAGGCCGGCCTCCGCCAGCCGGGCGGCGGCCTCGGCCGTCTCCGGGGCTCGTGCGGCGGCCTCGATCACCTGGCCGAGCAGGCGCCCGCTGCGCGGGATCGCGGCGAGCACCGCGGCCTGCACCGGGTCTTCGGACTCGCGGCGCACGACGTCGACCCGGTGCGTCCCGCGCGACATCCGGATGCGGCGCGCCCGGTCGAGGGCGAGCACCGCGGTCTGCACGACCCGGACGGGACCGCCGCAGAGGTGAGCCAGCTCGTAGTGGTCGAACTCGTTTCGGTCGAACTCGTGATCGTCGGACTCGTGGTGGTCGGACTCGTCCATGCAAGGCCCCTGACGCTCCGCTCTCGCCCGTGGGACGTCCGGGGCCGCGCGGGGGTTGACTACTCGGCGGGTTCGAGGGTGAGGGAGATCGAGTTGATGCAGTACCGGTCGTCGGTCGGGGTGTCGTAGCCCTCGCCGTGGAACACGTGGCCCAGGTGGGAGTCGCACACCGCGCACCGCACCTCGGTGCGGACCATGCCGAGGGAGCGGTCCTCGATCAGCGTGACCTTGTCGGAGTCCGAGGGCTCATAGAACGACGGCCATCCGCAGTGGCTCTCGAACTTGGCCTCCGACCGGAACAGCTCGGTCCCGCAGGCGCGGCACCGGTACACGCCGACGGTCTTGGTGTCGGTGTACTCACCGGTGAAGGGCTTCTCCGTGCCCGCCTCGCGCAGCACGTGGAACTCCTCGGGGCTGAGCTGCGCCCGCCACTCGTCCTCGCTCTTGCGGATCTTCTCCATGCCTCCGACGGTACCCGGAGCGGACGCTCCGGTGGACTGTCGTGCACGTGGGTTAACGTGCACTCATGGCCTCGCCCTTCATCGAGATCCCGGTCGGGGATCGCCTCGTCAAGGTGACCAACCCCGACAAGGTCTACTTCCCTGACCACGGCTACACCAAGCGGCAGCTGGTGGAGTACTACGCGGCCGTCGGGGACGGCATCCTGCGCGCCACCCGGAACCGCCCGACGACGCTGGAGCGCTGGCCGGCCGGGGTCTTCGAGGGCGCCCGGATGGCCACCCGCGAAGACTACGCGCGCGGCCAGGCCGGCATGGGCGCGGGCAAGTCCGACGCGTTCTACCAGAAGCGCATCCCGAAGGGCGCGCCCGACTGGGTGCAGACCGCCCGCATCGCCTTCCCCAGCGGGCGGTCCGCCGACGAGGTCTGCCCGACCGAGCCGGCGGTGATCGCCTGGGCGGCGAACCTCGGCACGCTGACGTTCCACCCGTGGCCCGTCCGCAAGGGGGACGTCGACCACCCGGACGAGCTGCGCATCGACTTCGACCCGCAGCCGGGCACCGACTTCTCCGACGCCGTCCGGGTGGCCCTCGGCCCGGCCCGCGACCTGCTGTCGGAGCTGGGGTACACGGGCTATGTCAAGACGTCCGGCAAGGCGGGCGTGCACATCTACGTCCGCATCGAGCCCCGCTGGACGTTCACCGAGGTCAGGCGGGCCGCGCTGGCCTTCGCCCGCGAAGTCGAACGCCGCAACCCCGCCGAAGTCACCACAAAGTGGTGGAAAGAGGAAAGAGGGGAGCAAGTCTTCATCGACTTCAATCAGAATGCGAGGGACAGGACCATCGCCTCGGCCTACAGCGTCCGCCCGGCCCCGCACGCCCCCGTCTCCGCCCCCGTGACCTGGGACGAACTGCCCGACGTCGACCCGCGCGACTTCACGATCGCCACGATGCCGGCCCGCTTCGCCGAGCTGGGCGACCTCCACGCGACCATCGACGACGAGTCCTTCTCGCTGGAACCCCTCCTCGACATGGCCGACCGCGACGAGAAGGACCACGGCCTCGGCGACATGCCCTATCCGCCGAACTACCCGAAGATGCCGGGCGAGCCCAAGCGCGTGCAGCCCAGCAAGGACACCGACAACCGCTGACACGGGAATTTCCGGCGCCGCGCCGGGATTACGAGAGCGTCATGTGATCGACCTGAAGGCGGTGTCATGTCCTCGTTGAGCGTCCGGTATCTCGGCGGCCCGACCGCGGTCATGGAGATCGGAGGCGTGCGCCTCGTCGTCGACCCGACGTTCGACGCGGCCGGCGACTACCCGATCGGCGACCGGAAGCTCACCAAGACCGCCGGCGCCGTCCTCGGCCCGGACGGGATCGGCCCGGTCGACGCGGTGCTGCTCTCCCACGACCAGCATCCCGACAACCTGGACAGGGGCGGCCGCGCCTACCTGGCCGGCGTCCCGCTGACGCTGACGACGGAGACCGCCGCGGGCCGCCTCGGGGGCACCGCCCGCGCCCTGCCGAACTGGGAGCACGTCGAACTGCCCCGCCCCGGCGGGGGAGTCCTCCGCGTCACCGGCGTCCCCGCCCAGCACGGCCCGGACGGCACCGAGCACCTCACCGGCCCGGTCACCGGCTTCGTCCTGTCCGGCGACGGTGTGCCGGCGACCTATGTCAGCGGCGACAACGCCTCCCTCGACGTCGTCCGCGCCATCGCCGGCCGCTTCGCCCCGTTCGACGTCGCCGTGCTCTTCATGGGCGCCGCCCGGACCCCGCTGATCGGCGACGCCGACCTGACGCTGGGCAGCGAGGCCGCCGCCGAGGCCGCCGGGATCCTGCGCACCGCGCAGGTCGTCCCGCTGCACTTCGAGGGCTGGGCGCACTTCACCCAGGGCCGCGACACCATCGCGCCCGCGTTCGCCAAGGCCGGCCTGGCCGACCGCCTCCACCTCCTGGACCCCGGCGAGGCGATCGCGCTCTGACCGGCCGGCGGCCCGCCGCTCCGAGGGAGCGCCGGGCCGCCGCGGTCACGGGGACGGATCAGTAGAGGTCGCGCGGCTGGACGGGGAGGGTGACCTCCGACGGGCCTCGCCACGGCGCGGTGCGCTGGGACGGGGCGATCATCGCGGCCGGGTCGTCGCCGGCGGCCGTCACCGGGACGGTGATCGACGTGCCGCGCAGGTCCAGGGTGACCTGGGCGCCCGTGGGCGTCTCGGTGTTGTAGTCGGCGTCGGTGCCGGCGAGGACGAGGGCCAGGCGGTGGCCCTTCTTCAGCAGGTACTCCTGGCTGAGCGTCTCCCAGCCGACGGTGTGGTAGCGGCCCGGCTTCAGGGGCCGCGGGCGGCTCAGGGAATGGGCGTTCTGCGCGTCGAGCCAGCCCCGGGCGATCACGTTCACCGGCGACGTGACCGTGGTGACCTCGGTCTGCCTGTAGCAGGCGTCGTCGGCGGCCGTGCTCTGGCCATGGCAGTCCTCGGTGTCGAGGGTGCGGATGCCCGCGCCGGAGCCGAGGTAGTTCACGCGGGTGTCCTCGCCGTAGTCGACGAGGAGCGCGGTCAGGTTGGACGTGGGCTTGTCGAGCTTGATCCGCAGGCGGACGTCCGGGGTGCCGGAGAGGCGCCCGGTCGCGGGGAGCGGCTCGGACACGAACGCCGCCCGGTACGGCCGGGCCGCCGCCGGGTCGGAGACCATCGCGCCCTCGGACTGGCCGCCGCCGCGCGGGCCGGGCGCGTCGGTGAACGCCGCCGTCGCGCCGTGCGGTGCGCGCTCCAGCCCGAGCGTGCCGCCGGGCCCGGGACGCAGGACGATCTCGTGCGCGTCGCGGGACGGCCAGTCGCGCTGGGTGATCCACTGGTCCGGGCCGATCTCGATGTCGGCGCGCGGCTCCCGCATGATCCCGTTCGGGATCTTCTGCAGCTCGTGGTCGAACCAGCGGTGCAGGGTGTCCACCCACGCGTCCCGGCGGATGTCGAACGGGTCGACGTGGCCGCGCTGCGACAGCCACACCTTGCGCCGCACGCCGTTCCGCGCGAGCGCCCGCCACCACTCGGCGAACTGGTCGTCCTTGACGTTCAGGTCGTTGACGCCGTGCGCGGCGAACACGCTGGCGCGGACGCGCGACGCGCGCGCGATCGTGCCGTGCCGGTAGTCGGCGGTCTTCCAGTAGGCGTTGTAGTCGCCGGTCGCGTCGTCCTCGCCCGCGTCGAGGGCGGCGTTGACCTCGGCGCACTTCTCGGGCGGGTCGGTGTCGACGTAGCTCGCCAGCCCCGGCTGCTCGTCCGTCCAGTACTTCACGCCGTTCATGCGGCTGTAGTCGTACCAGCTGCTGATCGCCGAGATCGGGACGATCGTCTCCAGCCCCTTGACGCCGGTGGCGGCGACGCCGTTGGCGAGCGTCCCGTCGTAGGACTTGCCGATCATGCCGGTGCGGCCGGTCGTCCAGGCGGCCTCGACCGGCGTCCCGTCCGGCCGGTACGCCTTGGCGCGGCCGTTGAGCCAGTCGACGACGGCCTTGCCGCCGAGGACGTCGGTGGGCCCGCCGCTGACCGGGCAGCCGTCGGAGCGGGTCGTCCCGACCATGTCGACGGCCAGGAACGCGTACCCGCGCGGGACGAAGTAGTTGTCGTAGAACAGCGGGAACTTCACCGGGTCCCCGTCCGCGTCGTAGGTCTTGAGCTCGCTCTCGTTGCCGCGCCCGGCGTTGTCGTAGTACGGGCTCTCGTCCATGATCACCGGCACCTTGAGGCCGTGCTCGGTCTCCTCGGGCCGGATGATGTCGACGTTGACGCGGTCCTTCGCGCCGTCCCCGTCGCTGTCGACGCTCGACTCGACGTAGACGTGCTCGCGGATCGCGTCCTCGTAGGAGAAGACCGGCTGGGTGACGCCGTCCTTCACCACGATCTTCGGGGACGGCTGGGCCAGCGCCGTCGCGCCGCCGCCCGCGCCGGCGAGCGCGGCGCCGGTCAGCGCGGCCACCGTCATCGTCCGCCGGGTTCGTCTCAGGGATCGCCTGGCCAACCCGCACCTCCGGGAGCTGAGAAAATGATCTCTACGGGGGCACACGCTCCTCGCCCGGGGACGCGCGGTAAAGGGCGGCGCGTGACGAACTCGGATCGGATTTGGTCACCTCCTGCCCTTGCTTCGACCGGTCCGGCCGAAACCGTGATCTCGGTCCGTCCGCGACGGCGGCGGGGGATGCCCGGAGGTCGTCCGGGCATCCCCCGCCGCATGGGTTGGAGCTATCGAAAAGCAATCCGGATGGGGCCGTTCCGCATCAACCTGTCCAAGAAGGGCGTCGGGCACAGCGTCGGCGCCCGCGGCGCCCGCTACACGCGGTCCGCGGACGGGCGCCGCCAGGTGGTGTTCCGGATCCCCGGGACCGGCCTGTCCTGGCGGCGCACGCTCGGCCGCCGCCGCGACTAGCGCTTCGCGCGGTTCACCGCGGACAGGACGGCCTCCACCGAGGCGGTCAGCACGGACGTGTCGCGCCCGGCGCCCCACGACGTGACGCCGTCGACCCGGCATTCGGCGTAGGCGGCGGCCATGGCGTCGGGGCCCGACTCGGTGGAGTGCTGCACGAACTGCAGGACGTCCACCTTGATCCCGGCGGACGACAGGGCGTCGGCGAGCGCGTCGATGGGGCCGTTGCCCGAGCCGGTGTGCTCCCGCTCGTCGCCGTCCACGCGGATGACGCCGGTGAAGTCGTGCCGCGCGGGGCCGGTGTGCGAGGTCCGCCATTCGGCCACCGAGACCGGGCCGGACGCGTCGAGGTACTCGGCGCGGAACAGGTCCCACAGCTCCGCCGCCGTGATCTCCTCGCCGCTGCCGTCCGTCGCCCGCTGCACCACCTGGGAGAACTCGATCTGCAGGCGGCGCGGCAGTTCGAGCCCGTACCCGGTGCGCAGCAGGTAGGAGATCCCGCCCTTGCCGGACTGGCTGTTGACGCGGATGACCGCCTCGTACCCGCGTCCGACGTCGGCGGGGTCGATCGGCAGGTACGGGACGTCCCACGGCAGCTGCTCCGGCGGCGTCCCGGTCACCTCGGCGCGGCGGGCGTGGGCGGCCATGCCCTTGCCGATCGCGTCCTGGTGCGTCCCGGAGAACGCCGTGTACACGAGGTCGCCGCCGTACGGGTGCCGCTCGTGGACGGGCAGCCGGTTGCAGTACTCGACCGTCCGGCGGATCTCGTCGATGTCGGAGAAGTCGATCATCGGGTCGACGCCCTGCGCGTGCAGGTTCAGCGCCAGGGTGACGAGGTCGACGTTGCCCGTCCGCTCGCCGTTGCCGAACAGGCAGCCCTCGACCCGCTGCGCGCCGGCGAGCAGCGCCAGCTCGGCGCAGGCGACGCCCGTCCCGCGGTCGTTGTGCGGGTGCACGGAAAGGATCACCGCGTCCCGCCGGGCCAGGTTCCGGTGCATGTACTCGATCTGGTCGGCGTACACGTTCGGCGTGGCGATCTCCACGGTCGCGGGCAGGTTCAGGATCACCGGCCGGTCGGCCGAGGCGTCCCACAGCTCGGTGACCGCGTCGCACACCTCCAGCGCGTAGTCCGGTTCGGTGAAGTTGAACGTCTCCGGGGAGAACTCGAACCGCACGCCGGGCCATGCGAGCCGCGCCACGTCGGCCGCCCCGTCCAGGATCAGCCGCTTCACGCCGGCCCGGTCGGAGCCCAGCACGACGCCGCGCCACACCGGCCCGGTCGCCGTGTACAGGTGGACGACCGCCCGGGGCAGGCCCTCGATCGACTCGAACGTCCGCTCGATCAGCTCGCGCCGCGCCGGCGTGAACACCACGGGCGTCACGTCGTCCGGTATCCCCGTCTCGGCCAGGTGCCGGACGAAGTCGAAGTCGGTCTGGCTGGCCGACGGGTAGCCGACCTCGATCTCCTTGAAGCCCATCGCCACGAAGAGGTCGAACATGCGGCGCTTGCGGGGGGTGTCCATGGGCTCGGCCAGCGCCTGGTTGCCGTCCCGCAGGTCGACGGGCACCCACAGCGGCGCCTTCTCGATGCGCCGGGACGGCCAGGTGCGGTCGACCTCGGGGACGGGCGACGGCACGCGGTCGTGGATCGACCGGTACCGGTGGAAAGGCATGGAGCTGCCGCGCTGCGGGTTCCAGAAGGGTCCGTCCGCTGGGCCGGACGGGGTGCGCAGGGTCGGGAAGTTCATCGGGGCGTGTCCTCACTTCGTCGCCGGACGACCGGCAGCACCGGACCCCGCGGCGGGGTGCCGGTCTGGATCAGGCCCCGCCGCGGCGACCGAGGAGAAGCACCCGCCACGACATGTCGGCCACCTAACCACACCTCAGCTCCTCAGACAAGCTGAGTGGGGATATCCTGGCCGTCCGCCCACCGCGAAGGACCCCGCATGCCGCCCGCCAGCCCGAACAGCCGAGTCCCGCTCGGCCCCCTGCGGCCCAGCCCGCTCGTCGAGCAGGCCGCCCAGCGCCTGCGCGACCGCATCGCGGACGGCTCCTGGCCGGTCGGCGCGAAGCTCCCCGGCGAGACGACCCTGGCCCGCGACCTCGGCGTGGGCCGCTCCACCGTCCGCGAGGCCCTGCGCGCCCTGGCCGGCGCGGGCCTCGTCCAGGCCCGCCAGGGCGCCGGCGTCTTCGTCATCGCGACCGAGCCGGACGAGGACTGGCCGGCCCGGCTCCGCCGCGCCTCCGTCGCCGACGTCTACGAGATCCGCATGATGCTGGAGGTCCGCGCCGCCGAACTGGCCGCCGAGCGCCGCACCGACGCCGACCTCACCGCCCTCGACGCGGCCCTGGCCGCCCGCGACGAGGCCTTCGCCGGCCCCGCCATCGAGGCGTTCATCGACGCCGACATCGCCCTGCACACCGCCGTCGTGGCCGCCGCGCACAACCCGGTCCTCGCCGACCTGTTCGCCGAGTTCGTCCCCGTCCTGCGCGACGGCCTCCTCGACCTCGCGGCCCTGGTGGACGTCCGCACGTCCGACACCGCCCACGGCCGAGCCGCCCACGCCGCCCTGATCGACGCCATCCGCACCCAAAACCCCCCAGAAGCCGGCCAAATCATCAAGACCGAACTCGACCGGACGCTCTCCGCCCTACTCCAGGGGCGCTAGGAGGGGCGGGAGGTCGTTGGCGTGGACGATGGTCAGGCGGCGGGTGGGGCGGGTCAGGGCGACGTAGAGGTCCTGGCCGCCCTTGGGGGACTCGTTCAGGATGCCTGACGGGTCCACGACGATGACCGAGTCGAACTCCAGGCCCTTCGCCTCCTCGGCGGTGAGGACGACCACCGGGGCGTCGAGGGCCTCCGGGGCGGTGCCGGCGGCGGCGTCCGGGAGGGCGTCCCGGACGGCGGCGTGGCGGGCGCCGGAGGTGATGACGGCGAGGCGGCCCTCGGCGGTGGCGTCGTCGGTGATGCGGGCCAGCTCCGAGTCGACGAGGCCCGGGAGTTCGGGGATCGGCAGGGCCAGTGCGGTGGGCGGCGGGCCGTCGTCGCGGACCGGGGCGGGCGGCGTCTGGCCCGGGTCGACGGCGGCGAGGACGCGGGCGGCGACCCGCATGATGGCGGCCGGGGTGCGGTAGTTGACGAGGAGGCGCTGCTCGCGCCAGCGGCCGGGGACGTAGCGGTCGAGCATCTGGCCCCAGGTGGTCGCCCCGGCGGCGCTGCCGGTCTGGGCGATGTCGCCGACGACGGTCAGGGAGCGGGTCGGGACGCGGCGCATGACGGTGCGCCAGGCCATCTCGGACAGCTCCTGCGCCTCGTCCACGATCGCGTGGCCGTACGCCCATTCGCGGTCGGCGAGGGCGCGCTGCGCGGTGGTGAGGGGCGGGCCGTCGTCGTGGTGGCGGTCGGCCAGGCCGCTCGCGGAGATCACGTCGCGGGCGGAGAGCAGGTCGCCGGTGCCGGCGGTCTCGATGACCTCGGCGGCGTAGCGCTCCTCCTCGGCGCGGGCGGCGTCGGCGGCGCGGCGGCGCGCCCGCTCGGCGGAGTCGTCCACGCCGAGGTGCTCGGCGGCCTCGTCGAGGAGGGGGACGTCGGAGACGGTCCAGGGGGAGCCGGCGGGGCGGTGCAGGAGCGCGCAGTCCGGGAGGCCGACTTCGGCGCCCAGCCGCGCGAGGGTGTCGGGGGAGGCGTACAGGTCGGCCAGCAGCTGCTGCGGGGTCAGCTCGGGCCAGAGTTCGTTGACGGCCTTGCGGACGGCCGGATCATGCCAGAGGGCCTCCTTGGCCAGGCGGAGGTCCGTTTCGTCCAGGAGGGGTTCGTCCTTGGCCTCGTCGACGAGTTCCTGGAGCCAGTCGGGGAGGCCGCCGGAGTTCGCCATCTCCTCCAGCGGCTCGTCCACGATGCGGTCGTACTGCTCGGCCCGGTTGAGGGCGAGGGCCTCCAGCATGTCGTGGACGAAACGGCGCCGCTGCACGTTGTGGGGGAGGCGCAGGGCGCGGGCACGGTCGCGGATCTGCTCGCACTTCTCGGCGTCCACGGTGAGGGTGAGGCCGTCGGTGTCGATGTGGAGGCCGTCAGAGGGGGCGCGCTGCCGGTCGCGGACGGCCGCCTGCACCAGGTCGGCCATGCGGATGTCGCCCTTGACGACGGCGACGTCGGGGGTGTCCCGTGCGGTCGCCTTGAGGCCGGGGTACAGCTCGCCGACGGTGGCCAGGACGACGTCGGTCTCGCCCAGGCCGGGAAGGACCTGCTCGATGTAGCGGAGGAACGTGGCGTTCGGGCCGACGATGAGCACCCCGCGCCGTTCGAGGACGTCCCGGTGCGTGTACAGCAGGTACGCGGCGCGGTGCAGGGCCGCGACGGTCTTGCCGGTGCCGGGGCCGCCCTGGACGACGAGCACGCCGTGCAGGCCCGAGCGGATGACCTGGTCCTGCTCCTCCTGGATGGTCGCCACCACGTCGCTCATCCGGCCCGTGCGGCCGCGGCGGAGCGCGGCGAGCAGCGCGGCCTCGCCGACGATGCCGCGCCGCTCCGACTCCTCCAGGCCCTCCAGGTCGAAGACCTCGTCGTCGAGCCGGACGACCTCGCGGTTCCGCAGGTGCAGGTGGCGGCGGCGCGCGAGGGTGCCGGGCGCGCCGGGCGTCGCGGTGTAGAACGGCCGGGCCGCGGCGGCGCGCCAGTCGATCAGGATGGGCTCGTGGTCCTCGTCGCGGAGCCCGATGCGGCCGATGTAGAACGTGTCGCCGGGGCCGTCCGCGCCGGCGCGGTGGTCGATCCGGCCGAAGCACAGGCCGTGCTCGACGCCGCCGAGCCGGGCGAGCCGGCGGGCCGCCTCATCGGTCGCGACGGCGCGCTCCACCCGCGCCTGGAACGCGGCGCCGCCGCCCGCCGCCGGCCCCTCGCGGAGCGCGGCCTCGGCCTTGGCCCGCTCGGCGTCGAGCCGCGCGTAGACGCGGTCGACGTAAGCCTGCTCGGCGTGTATCGGCACGGAATTGTCGCGGTCGGGGTTGACAGCGTCCGCTTGACGAAGTCCCATGCTTCGGCTACACTCCTATACGTAGGATTGGGCTTTCTGTGCGCAACTTGCAAGTTGCCAGCCTAGCATCCTTCGCACCGTTCTGCATGATCTTGCAGCGCCACCGCAAACACCGCTCGGCTCCGAGCGGTGCGCATGCTCCTCACGAGCACCGGCGATCGCAGGCGCTCGACTCCCGCGGCTGCGTCCCGGCGCCCCTCGGTGAGGCGAAGACGCGCCGCCTCAAGGCACCGCCGGACGCCGGCGGGCGGCTCAGCGGTCGACGCGGGCGCTCGTGGCCGAGCCGCTGAAAATGTCGTCCAGGTCGTAGGCGACCGGCACCTCGAGCTGCTCGTAGGTGCAGGACTCGGGCGTCCGGTCGGAACGCCAGTTCCGGAACCGGGCCGTGTGCCGGAAGCGGTTCCCCTCCATCGCCTCGTACGCCACCTCCACCACCAGCTCCGGACGCAGCGGAACCCAGCTGAGGTCCTTCTTGCCCGTCCAGCGGGAGACGGCCCCCGGCATGCGGTCGACGGTCGCCTCCGTCTGGTTCGCCCACTCCGACCACGGATGCTGGGAGAGGTCCTCCAGCCGGTACGGCCGCAGCTCCTCCACCAGCTCGGCGCGCCGCTCCATCGTGAACGAGGCCGCCACCCCCACATGCTGGAGCTTGCCCTCGGAGTTGTAGAGCCCGAGCAGCAGCGAACCGACGATCGGCCCGGACTTGTGCCAGCGGAAGCCCGCCACCACGCAGTCGGCGGTGCGCTCGTGCTTGACCTTGAACAGGACGCGCTTGTCGGGCTCGTACACGCTGTCGCGCGGCTTGGCGATGACGCCGTCCAGCCCCGCGCCCTCGAACTCGTCGAACCAGCGCAGCGCCAGCTCGTAGGAGTCGGACGCCGGCGTGACGTGGACGGGCGCCTTCGCCCCGGACAGCGTGTCGACGAGGCGCCGCCGCCGCTCGCCGAGCGGAACCTCCATCAGCGACTCGCCGCCGAGCGCCAGCAGGTCGAACGCCACGAACGAGGCGGGCGTCTCCTCCGACAGCAGCTTGATCCGGGACGCGGCCGGGTGGATGCGCTGCTGCAGGCCGTCGAAGTCGAGGCGCGTCCCCTTCGGCAGCACGATCTCGCCGTCCACCACGCACCGCTCGGGCAGCTCGCGCTTCACCGCCTCGACCACCTCGGGGAAGTACCGGGTGAGCGGCTTCCTGCCGCGGCTGGACAGCTCCACCTCGTCGCCGTCGCGGAACACGATGCAGCGGAAGCCGTCCCACTTCGGCTCGTACAGCAGGTCGCCCTTGGGCATGGTCTTGACCGCCTTGGCCAGCATCGGCGGCAGCGGCGGGCTGATCGGCAGGTCCATTCCGCCATCTTGCTATCCGGCACCGACAAAGCGCCATCCCGGGGTTCCGATAACGTGCAGGTCATGCGCCGTCTGCTGCCCGAGCCCGCCGCCGGCGCCGACCCGTTCGCCGACCCCTACGACGCCTACGGCGACCAGCCGGGGCTGCGGCTCGGCATGGTCATGAGCGTGGACGGCTCCGTCACCGACGCCGAGGGCTGGACGGACCGCCTCGGCGGCGAAGCCGACTTCCGCGTCTTCCGCACCCTGCGCGCGCTGACCGACGCGATCCTCGTGGGCGCCGGCACGGTCCGCACGGGGCGCCTCGGCCCTGCCCGCCTGCGCGGCGATCTGCGCGCGCGCCGCGGCAGGCCGCCCGCCCCCACCGTCGTGGTGAGCCGCTCCCTCGACCTCGACTGGACGCTCCCGCTGTTCACCGAGGCCGAGACGCCCACCATCGTGGTGACGTCGCGGAGCGGCCGGAGGCGCGCCCCGGCCCACGTCCAGGTCGTCGCGGAGGGCGGCGACGACGTCGACCTCCCCGCCGCCGTCAGGGCGCTCCACGACGACCTCGGTTACGAGCATCTGCTCTGCGAAGGCGGCCCCGCCCTGGCGACCGCGCTGATCCGCGCGTCACTCGTCGACGAGCTGTGCCTCAGCATCGCCCCGACCCTGCTCGGAGGCCCCCGCCACACCCGCCTCCTCGGCGCCCTGGACGCCGAGGTGCCGCTCCGGCCGACGGCCCTCTACCTCGACGAGGGCGTGCTGTTCGCCCGCTACCGGCTGCGGACGTAGCGGAGGAAGAGGAAGTCCTCGTCCTGCAGGGCGTGGGCGAGCGTCATGTCCGGCGGGACGGGCACCGGAGGCCCGTCCACGATCCGCAGCGCGTGCCCGCCGAGCAGCGTGGGGCTCAGCGTGAGGCACAGCTCGTCCAGCAGCCCGGCCGCCACGATCTGCGCGAGGCAGGCCGGACCGCCCTCGCACAGGAGGCGCCGGTGGCCGCGGGCCTCGAGCTCCCGCACGGCGACGGCGAAGTCGAGCGCGTCTCTCCCGGCGACGACGACGTCGGCGCGTTCGCGCGCGGCCTTGAGCCGGACGGGGTCGGCGGTCGCCGTCGTCAGCACGATCGTCGGGACCTGCGCCTCCGTGAAGATCGGCGCGTCGAAGTCCAGGTCGAGCGAGCGGGACACGATCGCGATCGGCGGCACGGGGGTGCGCCCGTCCCGCACGCCGTCCCAGCCCGCGCTGCGCTTGACCGGCCCGTACCCCTCGGCGCGCACCGTGCCCGCGCCGACGACGACCACGTCGGCGAGCCCGCGCAGCAGCAGGAACAGGTGCCGGTCGGCGGCGTTGCCGAGGCCGCCGCTGCGCCCGTCGCGCTGCGCCGCGCCGTCCAGGCTGGCGACCATGTTGGCCCGCATCCAGGTGGCGCCGGGCGGATACGCGTACCGCTCGGCGAGGTCGACCTCGCCGGGCTCCGGAGACAGAGACCGCATAGACCTCTCAAGCTACTTCAGGTTCCGCTCGACCGAGCGGATAACAGACTGTGCACCAATATGTAGGAATCCGTCATGCCGGGCGTGCCGGGCGGCGACACTTGCCCTCGGGGACGGGGAGCACAAGTGCACAGAAGGGAGCGGGGGGTGGGGTACGCGGCACTGGGCGCGTGGATCCTCGCCGCCGTGCCGGGCGGCTACCTGCTGGTCATCTGGACCGCGAACGGGGGGCGTTCGACGAAGGTGACGCGGTTTCCGATCCTGGTCGTGGTGGGGCATCCGCTCGCGGCGGTGGCCGGCCTCGGCGTCTGGATCGCCTACCTGGCCACCGGGAACGCCGCGTACGCCTGGGTCGCGTTCGCGGCGCTGCTGGTCGTGGTCGTGCAGGGCTTCATGCTGTTCACCCGCTGGCTCGTCGGGCGCGGCGGCCGGCACGCCCGCGGCGTGGAGCAGGCGTTCCCCGCCGCCGCGGTCACCGCCCACGGCGCGGTGGCGGTCATGACGGTCGTCCTGGTCTTCCTCACGGTCATCGAGGTCACCCGCGCCTGACCCGCGGGCTCAGGGCAGCCTCCTCAGCACGAGGAGTGAGCGGTCGGTGAGGAGGACGGCGTCGCGGGCCTTGAGCCGGGGGCGGTCGCCGAACGAGTCGGGTTCGGCCGTGTCGAGGGTGTACTCCCAGCGGTCGCCGTACTCGGCGCCGGGGAGGGTGAACTCCAGCGGCTCGGGCCCGGCGTTGATCAGCAGCAGGAACGAGTCGTCCCGGACGCGGCGGCCGCGCGGATCGGGCTCGGTGATGGCGTCGCCGTTGAGGAACACGCCGAGCGACTTGGCGAACCCGACGTTCCAGTCCTCGTCGGTCATGCTGTCGCCGGCCGGGGTGAGCCACGCGATGTCGGCGGCGGCGCCCGTGCCGCGCCCGGTGAAGAAGCGGCGGCGCCGGAACACGGGGTGGTCGTGCCGGAGCCGGGACAGGATCCGGACGAACTCCATGTCGCCCGAGTCGTCCCAGTGGACCCAGGCGGTCTCGTTGTCCTGGCAGTAGGCGTTGTTGTTGCCCTTCTGCGTGCGTCCCAGCTCGTCGCCGTGCGACAGCATCGGGACGCCCTGCGACAGGAACAGCGTGGCGAGGAAGTTGCGGCGCTGGCGGGCGCGCAGCTTCAGCACGGCGGGGTCGCGGGTGGGGCCTTCGACGCCGCAGTTCCACGAGCGGTTGTCGTCGGTGCCGTCGCGGTTGTCCTCGCCGTTGTCCTCGTTGTGCTTGTGGTCGTAGGAGACGAGGTCGGTGAGGGTGAACCCGTCGTG
>NZ_JBIQHY010000106.1:17088-24552 GCF_044508335.1 Actinomadura sp. | reverse complement strand
CGCGACCTCATGGAGCGGATGGGCCATGACAGCGTGCGGGCCGCGATGATCTACCAGCACCGGACGGTGGGCGGCAACCGAGCGATCGCCCAGGCCATGGACAACAAGATCAACAGCGCCAACCGAGATGACGACGATGGACCGGCCGCGCCCCTCGCTCTCGTGGGCTAATGGCACGCTAATGGCACGAAGACCCTGTTCCCATGATCGGGAACAGGGTCTTTTCGCAGGTGGGCGCGGACGGTTTCGAACCGCCGACTCCTCGCTTGTAAGGCGAGTGCTCTACCCCTGAGCTACGCGCCCGGGTCGCCGGGAAAGCGTACCCGGTTCGTGGGGGGCTTCGCGAAACGGTATCCGTCAGGTGGTGGGGGTCAGGCGGGTCACGGCAGCGGCCAGGCGGTCGGTGGGGGTGGGGACGGTCGCGGGCGGCATGCCGTCGAAGAGGGTCATGGCGAAGCGCATCAGGGTGGGGTGGGCGAGGCCCTGGGTCGTTGCCAGGCGCATGAGGCGGGGGTTCTCGATGGCGCGGGTGAAGGCGCGGCCGAGGGTGAAGGGGGCTCCGCTGGCGCGGCGGATGGCGGACGGGTAGGAGCTGAGGATCTTCTCCGGGAAGGGGCCGTGGAAGGCCCTGGTGATCACTTCGGCGGCGATGCGGCCTGCTTGGAGGGAGTAGGCGATGCCTTCGCCGCTGAACGGGTTGACCATGCCGCCGGAGTCGCCGACCAGGAGGAGGCCGGGGAGGTAGTGGGGGCGGCGGCTGAAGCCCATGGGGAGGGCGGCGCCGCGCAGGGGGCCCACGGCGTCGTCTTCGGTGAAGGGGAGGGTCTTCAGCCAGTCGGAGAACAGGTGGTGGTAGTCGGGGTGGTCGGTGCGCAGGAGGGCAACGCCCACGTTGCAGGTGCCGTCGCCCATGCCGAAGATCCAGCCGTAGCCGGCGGGCGCCAGGTCCAGCCGGATTTCGAGGTACGGGTCGTCGTGGCGGGGGCTGCGGTAGTAGCGGCGGCCCGCGATGCCTATCGGGCGGTCGCGGCGGGGGTGGAGGCCCAGGGCGACGGAGAGGCGGGACGAGGCGCCGTCCGCGGCTATGACCAGGCGGGCCTTGTGGGTTCCGTCGGCTGTGCGGACGCCCGTCACGCGGCCACGGTCCAGGAGGGGTGCGGTGACCTTGGTGTTCTCGTGGAGGGTCGCGCCGGCGGCGGTCGCGTTGCGGGCGAGGAGTTCGTCCAGGTCGCTGCGGGTGCGGGTCAGGCCGTGGCCGGACGGCCAGGGGAGTTCGAGGGTGCGGCCCGCGCCCAGGAGGCGGACGCCTTCCGTGCGGAACCAGTCGGAGAGGTCGATGTCGAGGGCGCGGAGTTCGTCGACCGCGCGGGGTGTCAGGCCGTCGCCGCAGATCTTCTCGCGGGGGAAGGACGTCTTCTCCAGAATGAGGACGTCCAGGCCGGCGCGGGCCAGGTGGCAGGCGGCGGACGTGCCGGCGGGTCCGGCGCCCACCACGATGACGTCGTGCATCACAGGTTCCGATTGAACCAGTCGGCCGCCTGCATGGTCACCTCTTCCAGGGCGCCCGGCTCCTCGAAGAGGTGCGTCGCGCCGGAGACGATGTGGATCTCGCAGCGGTCGAGGCTTTTCGCCGCCTGCTTGTTCAGGGCCAGGACTTCGGTGTCGCGGCCGCCGACGATCAGGAGGACGGGAGCGCGGACGCGGGGCAGGGACGGGGCCGCCAGGTCGGGGCGGCCGCCGCGGGAGACGACCGCGCCGACGCGGGGCCGGGCCGCGGCGGCGGCCAGCGCGGCGGCGGCGCCGGTGCTGGCGCCGAACAGGCCGATGGGCATGCCCGCGGTGTGCGGGGCGGACTCCAGGCCCTCGGTGAGGCGGTCGATCGCGCCGATCAGGCGGAGGGTGAGGAGTTCGATGTCGAAGCGGAGGGCGGCGGTGACGCGGTCGACCTCCTCTTCGTGCTGGGTGAGCAGGTCGATGAGCAGGGTGCCGATGCCGGCGGCGTTGAGGCCCTCGGCGACGGCGCGGTTGCGGGGGCTCAGCCGGGAGCTTCCGCTGCCGTGCGCGAACAGGACGACGCTCGTCGCGCCGTCCGGTATCGACAGGTCGCCGGGCAGTTCGGCGTCCTGGAGACGCAGTGTGATCATGTGTTGGGCGGTTCGGCGCTGATGTCGGCGAGGGCGGAGCGCTCGTCCCGCTGGACGGCGAGGTCGCCGATGGACACCATGCCGATCGGCCGGTCGCCGTCCACGACGGGGACGCGGCGGACGGCGTTCTCGCGCATCAGCCGCACCGCCTCGCCGGCGTCCTCGCCGGGCGCGACCGTGACCAGGTTGGTGCTGCAGATGTCGGCGACGGTGGTGCCCGACATGTCGCGCTGCGCGGCGACGGCGCGGACCACGATGTCGCGGTCGGTGACCAGGCCGCGGAGCCGCCCCTCGTGGACGACGAGGACGTCGCCGATCCCGTGCTGCCGCATCAGATCCCCGACTTCCGCCAGGGACGTGTCCGGGGACACCGACACGGGAACCGGCGTCATCACCTCGTTCACCTTCTGGGCCATGCGAACCTCCCCTCGGGCGCTCGCCTACCCAGCGGCGGACGGGATATGTCAGCCGGAGGAGTCGGGCCCGTCCTGCTCGGCGAGGAACCGCTCGAACTGGGCGCCGAGTTCCTCGGCGGTGGGCATGTCCTGCGATTCGGCGAGGAGGCTGTCGCGCTCGGCGGCGCCGGCGAACGCGTCGTACTGCTGCTCCAGGGCCCGGACGACCTTCTCGACCTCGTCGTTGCCGTCGACCTGCTCGGCGATGTCGGCGTCGGTGGCGGCGGCCGCGTCGCGGAGCCGGTCGACGGGCAGCACCAGCCCGGTCGCGGAGATGATCGCCTCCAGCGCGGCGACGGCGGCGGCCGGGTAGGCGGACTGGGCGAGGTAGTGCGGGACGTGCACGGCGAACCCGACGGCGTCGTGCCCGGCCTCGCCGAGCCGCAGCTCCAGCAGCCCGGCGGCGCTGCCCGGCACCTGCACCTTGTCGAACCACGAGTTCTTGGTGATCAGCTCGGGCCGGGTGGCGTGCGCGGTGGTGCCGACGGGCCGGGTGTGCGGGACGCCCATCGGGATGCCGTGGAACCCGACGACGATGCCGACGCCCAGCTTCTTGACCAGGTGGACGACGGCCGAGGTGAACCCCTCCCACAGCCGGTCGGGCTCGGGCCCGGACAGCATCAGGAACGGGCTGCCGGCCTCGTCGCGCAGCAGCCGGACGACCAGCTCGGGCGCGTCGTAGGAGGCCCAGTGGTCGCGGTCGAACGTCATCGGCGGCCGGCGGGCCCGGTAGTCGATCAGCGAGTCGACGTCGAAGCGGGCGATCACGCGGTGCTCAAGTGACTCCAGGAGGTGCTCGCGCACGAGCTGCCCGGTGGATCCGGCGTCCACGAAGCCGTCGAGGCTGTGCAGCAGCACCGGACCCGTCATCTCCGGCAGGTCGGCGTCAAGCTCGTACAGATCCTCAGGGTTAAGCAACTTCTCCCCCACCTCTACATGTCTTACGCCCAACATTAGGACATGCGGAGGCCCATCCCCGGTTCGGACGTGACGCGGGTCACGCGAAGACGCGGCTGGCGAGGAAGTCTTCCGGGAGAAGGGTGGTGAGTTCCTCGCGGCCCACGTCGCCGCCGCCCGCGAGGAGGCGGCTGGCGTGGCGGAGGCGGGCCCGTTCGATGGCGTTCCGGACGGAGCGGGCGTTGGCGAACCGGGGCTGCGCGCGGCGCCGGGACAGGTAGTCGCGGAAGACCGGTTCGGTCTCGGGGGCGAGCCCGTAGCCTTCGCGTTCCATCATCAGGCGCCCGATGGCCTCCAGCTCGTCCGGTTCGTAGTCGGGGAAGTCGATGTGGTGGGCGATGCGGGAGGACATGCCGGGGTTGGACGCGAAGAAGGCGTCCATGCGGTCCTTGTAGCCGGCGAGGACGACGACGAGGTCGTCCCGCTGGTTCTCCATGACCTGGAGGAGGATCTCGATGGCCTCCTGCCCGTAGTCGCGCTCGTTCTCCGCCCGGTACAGGTAGTACGCCTCGTCGATGAACAGCACGCCGCCCATGGCGCGCTTCAGGACCTCCTTGGTCTTGGGCGCGGTGTGGCCGACGTACTGGCCGACGAGGTCGTCGCGGGTGACGGAGACGAGGTGGCCGCGGCGGATGTAGCCGAGGCGGTGCAGCAGTTCGGCGAGCCGGACGGCGACCGACGTCTTGCCCGTCCCGGGGCTGCCGGTGAAGCACATGTGCAGGTTGGGGCGTCCCGAGTCGATGCCGAACCGGGCGCGGACGCGGTCCACGAGCAGCAGCGCGGCGATCTCCCGGATGCGGGTCTTGACCGGGGCGAGCCCGACGAGTTCGGCGTCCAGGGCGTCCAGGACGGAGTCCACGTGCGAGTCGGCGCGTTCCCTGGCGAGGTCGATGCGCGCGCCGGGAGGGAGCGGCTCCCCGGTGGCGGGAGCCCGGGAAGAGTCCACCGGGGAGCCGTTGTGGCGCATCCCGAAGCCGGGGCGTTCGGTCAACGTCCCGCCCCGTAGCGGTCGCCCTCGGGCCGGTCGAGAGCGTACGGGTGGAGCGTGTACCGGACGCGCCGGTCGGACGTCTCGGTCCGGTCGAGCCGGAAGCCGGGCTCGTCGGCCGGGCGCTGCACGATGAACGACAGCGCCGTGGTCTGCCGCCCGTACCGGGCGTCGTAGGCGTTCAGCCGGATGTAGCGGTCCGGGTACGCCTTGCGGCACTCGTTGATCTCGTACAGGACGCCGGCGGGGTCGGCGAGGTCGAACATCGGCAGGCCCCACATCTCCCAGTAGGAGTTGCGCGGGTGCGGGTCGTCGGTGAACTCGACCGAGCACGGCCAGCCCTGGTCGAGGGCGTAGGCGACCTGCTTGGCGATGTCCTCGTCAGTGAGGTCGGGCAGGTACGAGAAGGTTCCTTGAGTGATTCGCATCAGACGCTCACCGGGGTCTCGACGACGTCAGGGGTGTCGGTGGATTCGTAGGTGAAGGTGATGTCGCCCCAGGTGGACAGGGCGATGTCGAGTTCGCGGCTGTGCTTGGCCGCGGCGCGCAGGATCTCGGGGCCTTCGGCGAGGTAGTCGCGGCCCTCGTTGCGCGCCTTGATCATCGCTTCGAGGGCGACGCGGTTGGCGGTGGCGCCGGCGGCGATGCCCATCGGGTGGCCGATCGTCCCGCCGCCGAACTGCAGGATCGAGTCCTCGCCCAGGTAGTGCAGGAGCTGGTGCATCTGCCCGGCGTGGATGCCGCCGGACGCGACGGGCATCGTCCCCGGCATCGACGCCCACTCCTGGTCGAAGTACAGGCCCTTCACCGGGTCGGCCTCCACCTTGTCCAGGCGCAGGGTGTCGTAGTAGCCGCGGACGCTGTTGGGGTCGCCCTCCAGCTTGCCGACGACCGTCCCCGCGTGGATGTGGTCGACGCCCGCCAGCCGCATCCACTTGGCGATGACGCGGAAGTTGACGCCGTGCGACTTCTGCCGCGTGTACGTCGAGTGGCCCGCGCGGTGCAGATGCAGGAGGACGCCGTTCCTGCGCGCCCACTTCGCCATCGACTGGATCGCCGTGTAGCCGATGGTGAGGTCGATCATCACGACGACGCTGCCGAGTTCCTTGGCGAACTCGGCGCGCTCGTACATGTCCTCCATCGTCGCGGCGGTGACGTTGAGGTAGTGGCCCTTGACCTCGCCCGTGGCGGCCTGCGCCCGGTTCACGCCCTCCATGCAGTAGAGGAACCGGTCGCGCCACCGCATGAACGGCTGGGAGTTGATGTTCTCGTCGTCCTTGGTGAAGTCGAGGCCGCCGCGGAGGGCCTCGTACACGACGCGCCCGTAGTTGCGCGCCGAGAGCCCGAGCTTGGGTTTGACCGTGGCGCCCAGCAGCGGACGCCCGAACTTGCCCAGGTACTCGCGTTCCATGACGATGCCGTGCGCCGGCCCCTGGAACGTCTTCACGTAGTGGGGCGGGATGCGCATGTCCTCAAGGCGGAGCGCCTTGAGCGCCTTGAACCCGAAGACGTTCCCGATGATGGACGACGTCAGGTTCGCGATCGACCCCTCCTCGAACAGGTCGAGGTCGTAGGCGATGTAGGCGATGAACTGGTTCTCCTGGCCGGGGACCGGCTCCACCTTGTAGCACTTGCCCTGGTAGTTCTCGTAGGACGTGAGCCGGTCCGTCCAGACGACCGTCCACGTCGCGGTGGACGACTCGCCGGCGACGGCCGCGCCCGCCTCCTCCGGCGGCACGCCCGGCTGCGGCGTGATCCGGAACGCGGCGAGGACGTCGCTGTCCTTCGGTTCGTAGTCCGGGCGCCAGTAGCCCATCTCCGCGTAGGGGATCACGCCCGCCGACCATCTGCCCGAGCCCATCGCCGCTCCCTCCTGGACGACGGGGCGCGGCGCTCCCCTCCGCGTGAAGGACGGCATGTCCCAGGGGATCTCGGAGCGGATCGCCGCGCCCCGGTCGCGTGCAACCGTGACACTTCGAGCTTCGCCCCCAGACACTTGCGATGTCCATCAAGTGTTCTACGGTGACCATTGAGCATTCACTTGAACGAGGAGGTTCGGACGTGACGGAGGCCCGGACGTGACGGAGGCCCGGCTGCGGACGTTCGCCGCGCTCGCCGACACCGGGTCGGTGCGGGCGGCGGCGCGGCGGCTGTACGTGACCGAGTCGGCGGTGTCGGCGGCGGTCGCGGCGCTGACCCGCGAGCTCGGCGTGCCGCTCGTCCAGAAGGTCGGCCGCGGCGTCCGGCTCACCCCCGCCGGGGCCGTCTACGCCGGGTACGCCCGCCGGGTCCTCGGGCTGCTGGAGGAGGGGCGGGCGGCGGCGCGCGGCGCGGCCGACCCGGGGCGCGGGCCGCTGCGGCTCGCGGCGGTGACGACGGCCGCCGACCAGCTCCTCCCCGAGCTGCTCGCCTCGTTCCGGGCGCGCTGGCCGGACGTGGAGCTGGCGCTGGAGGTCGGGCCGCGCCGCCAGGTGTGGAGCAGCCTCGCCGCGCACGAGGCCGACCTGGTGCTGGCCGGGCGGCCGCCCGCCGAGGTCGCCGCGACCGTGCTGGCCAGGCGTCCGAACGAGCTGGTGGTCGTCGGGGCGCCGGGCCTCGCGGACGGCTTCGCCCTCGCCCGCACGCCCTGGGTGATGCGCGAGCCCGGCTCGGGGACGCGGGCGACGGCGGACGCCTACCTGGCCGAGCGCGAGGCGGCGCCGCCCCGGCTGGTGCTCGGCTCGAACGGCGCGGTCGTCGCGGGCGCGGCGGCCGGACTCGGGGTCGCGCTCGTGTCGCGGGACGCGGTCGGCGCCGAGCTGGAGTCCGGGCGGCTGGTGGTGGTGGACGCGCCGGGGATGCCGCTCGACCGCCCCTGGCACGCGGTCGCCGGCGCGGCCCCGACCCCGACGACCCTGCTGTTCGTCCGGCACCTGCTGGA
>NZ_JBIQHY010000106.1:12417-16988 GCF_044508335.1 Actinomadura sp. | reverse complement strand
CCCGTCCGCTAGGGCAGGCTCCACAGCGACACCGACAGCAGACCCAGGCTGACGGCGATCAGCACCATGGCGACCGAGCGCCCGCTCTCGTCGCCGGACTCCGGCCTCCCCCGCGTCACCAGCACCACGAAGCCCGCGAGGAAGCCCACGGCGACGACGTCCATCGCCACGGCCAGCCCGGTCACGACTCCACCAATCCCGTCATCGCAGCAACCCTAGAGGAGTGCGGTCGCTCACATCGGCGCCCCGCCGCACATCGTCCGCGCCGGAACGGCCAGAATCGGGTTCGGAGCCATGAGAGGGGCCGCCATGACCGCCGACCGCCCGTACGACATCGTCCTGTTCGGGGCGACCGGGTTCACCGGCGCCCTGACCGCCGAGTACCTGGCCGGACACGCCGGCCCGGGCACGCGCTGGGCCCTCGCGGGCCGCAACCGGGCCAAGCTGGCGACCGTCCGCGACCGGCTCGCCGGGATCGACCCGGCCTGCACCGAGCTGCCGCTGCTGCACGCCGACACCGCCGACGCCGCCTCGATCGACGCGATCGCCGAGTCGGCGCGCGTCGTCATCACGACGGTCGGCCCCTACGTCAAGTACGGCGAGCCGCTGGTCGCCGCCTGCGCGCGCGCCGGGACCGACTACGTCGACATCACCGGCGAGCCCACGTTCGTCGACCGCATGTACGTGAGGTACCACCGGCAGGCCGTGCGCAGCGGGGCGCGCATCGTCCACGCCTGCGGGTTCGACTCGATCCCCCACGACCTCGGCGCGTACTTCACGGTCCAGCAGCTCCCCGAGGGCGTCCCGCTGCACGTCGAGGGCTTCGTGCGGGTGCGCGGCGCCGCGTCCGGCGGCACCCTGCACTCGGCGGTCGGCATCTTCGGCGACCCCGCCGGCATGCTGCGCGCCGAGCGGGAGCGCCGCCGGCTGGAGGACCGGCCCGCCGGCCGCAGGGTGCGGATCTCGCGCAGCCCCGTGCCGAAGGCCCGCGTCGGGGACGGCTGGACGCTGCCGCTGCCCACCATCGACCCGCAGATCGTCACCCGGTCGGCGGCGGCCCTCGACCGGTACGGCCCCGACTTCTCCTACGGCCACTACGTCGCGGTCAAGCACCTCCCGTCGGCCGCCGCGCTGGCGGCGGGCTTCGGCGCCGTCACCGCGCTGGCCGCGCTGCCGCCGACCCGGCGGCTGCTGCTGCGGCTCGGCAGCCCCGGCGAGGGGCCGTCGCGGGAGCGGCGCGAGCGCAACTGGTTCAGCGTGAAGTTCGCCGGCGAGGGCGGCGGGAGGCGCGTCGTCACCGAGGTCGCGGGCGGCGACCCCGGCTACACCGAGACGGCGAAGATGCTGGCCGAGTCGGCGCTGTGCCTCGCCCACGACGACCTCCCCGAGACGTCCGGGCAGGTCACGACCGCGGCGGCGATGGGCGACGCGCTGATCGGCCGCCTGGTCAAGGCCGGGCTGACCTTCCGGGTGCTCGAGTCGGCGTGACCCCGCTCGCCGGGCGGCGGCCGGGGACCGGGATGACGGCCTCGACCGTCGTCCCGGCGCCGGGCCGGCTCTTCACCGCGACCCGCCCGCCGAGCAGCTCGGCGCGCTCCCGCATGCCGCGCAGCCCGTAGCAGTCGGGGCGCACCCCCTTGGCCGAGCCGGGCGCGAACACGTCCCGGACGGAGAACCCGGTGCCGTCGTCGGTCACCCGCAGCCGGACGCGGTCGGGCGAGTGCTCCAGCAGCAGGTCCACGCAGGTCGCGGACGCGTGCCGCAGGCTGTTCCCCACCGCCTCCTGCGCGATCCGGTAGAGCGCGGTCTGCACGTGGTCGGGCAGCTCGTCCTCCAGCTCGCCCTCGACGGTCACCGTCACGTCGATCGCGCCGGACGGCCCCGGCCCGCCCCCGGCCTCCCGGGCCAGCGTGGCGAGCGCCGCCGACAGGCCCAGGTCGTCCAGGACGGGTGGCCGCAGCCCGCCGATGGCCGCGCGCGTCTCGGCCGCCGACAGCTCGCACAGCCGCCGCGCCATCATGATCTGCGCCAGCGCCTCCGGATGGTGCTCGGGCAGCGCCCGCTCGGCGGCCGACAGGTGGAAGCCGAGGCTGGCGAGCCGCTGCGCGATGCCGTCGTGGATCTCCCGGCTCAGCCGGGACCGCTCGGCCTCCTGCGCCGCGACGGCCCGCTCGGCGAACCGCTCGGCCGCGCGCTCGCGCTCGCGCGCGGAGCGCAGCCGCCGGCACGACGACAGCACCGGCGCGAACAGCGCGGCGAGCGCGGTGACCAGCGCGAGGTCCTCCGCGGGCACCGGCCCCGCGGACCGGACGTCCACGACCGCGATCACGCCGCCGTCGCCGTGCACGGGGACCGCGGCGCCGCGCCCGTCGGCGTGCGCGCGGGCGCGGCCGTGCGCGGCGACCCAGCCGGCGTCGCCCTCCCCCAGCGGCACGGGCGGCCCCGACCATTCGAGGGCGCGACCCTCCTCGTCCAGGACGTACACGTCGCAGAACGTCAGCGCCCGCGCCGACCGGACGACGAGGCAGGCCAGCTCGTCCGCCATCCGCGGCAGCTCGCGGTCGGAGCAGGCCACGGCGGCGATGCGGACGAGCAGGTCCGCGCCGCGGCCGGCGATCAGCTCCAGCGGGGACGTCACCGGAACAGGCCCTCGCGCAGCGCCACCGCGATCGCCGCCGACCGGTCGGTCACCTCCAGCTTGCGGTACAGGGCGCGCAGGTGGCTCTTCACGGTCTCCTCGCTCAGCACGAGCCGCGCCGCGATCGCCTTGTTCGACAGGCCGCCGACCAGCAGCGACAGCACCTCGCTCTCGCGCTGGGTGAGGCCGCGGTTGGCGCCCGGCCAGAACTCGCCGCGGGTCAGCCGGGCCGCGGTGACGGCCATCCGGCCCGCGAGCGTCGGGTCGACGACCGTCTCGCCCTGCGCGACCTCCTCCAGCCGCCGGACGAGCTCGGGGCCGTCCACCCGCTTGAGGAGGTAGCCGCCGGCCCCGGCCCGCAGCGCCTCGAAGACGTACTGCTCGTCGTCGTAGACCGACAGGAACACCACCCGCGCCTCCGGGACCCGCCCGGTGATCAGCCGGCACAGGTCGAGGCCGCTCTCCGGGCCCAGCCGGACGTCCAGCAGGACGACGTCCGGCCGCAGCGCGGTCACCAGCCGGGCCGCCTCGTCCCCCGTGCCCGCCTGCCCGACGACGCGCACCCGTCCCGCGAACCCGGCCAGCATCGCCTGCAGCCCGGCGAGGATCATCTCGTGGTCGTCGACCAGGACGACGCGTACGGGGACACTCATTCCCGCACGATAACAATCGGAAGCTACTCATCAGTAGCCGACCCGGAGGGCGCCTCCGGGCGTTTCACTCCCGGTCTCCCCCGATTGGGGGACGATCCCGCCCCCGCGGCCCCGTAATCTCCTTTTACGAAAATTGAATTCCGCAGGACGGAGGAGCAAGGTGCCCCATCGGATCGTGCATATGCTCCGGGCGCGCGGGTCCGGCCGCCGCCCCGTCATGCTCGCGATCGCCGGGGACAGCGCCGCGGGCAAGACCACGCTGACCAGGGGGCTTGTGCGGTGTCTGGGGGCCGACCGGATGACCGCGGTGTGCGTGGACGACTACCACCGCTACGACCGCGCCGAACGCGCCGGCAAGCCGTTCACGGCGCTGCACCCCGACTGCAACCACATCGACATCATGGAGCAGCACCTCCAGCTGCTGTCGATGGGGGAACCGATCCTGAAGCCCGTCTACGACCACGCGACCGGCGAGCTCGTCCGGCCGGAACTGGTCGAGCCCCGCGACTTCGTGATCGTCGAGGGCCTGCTGCCGCTGCACACCCGGATGGCGCGGGCCTGCTTCGACATCACCGTCTACCTCGACCCGCCCGAGCCGCTGCGGCACTCCTGGAAGGTGCGCCGCGACTGCGCGAAGCGCGGCTACAGCCCCGAGCAGGTGATGGCTGAGCTGGCCCGCCGCGAGCCGGAGAGCGCCGCCTACATCCGCCCGCAGCGCAAGCACGCCGACATCGTCGTCCGGTTCGCCCCGGTCGCCGGGCGCCTCGACCCGCCCGGCACGCCGCTGTCCGCCGAACTGCTGCTCCGGCCGACGATCGACCATCCCGAGCTGGCGGACGTCCTGGACGGCGGCGCCGGCGACGCCGCGGCGGGGCAGACCGAGACCGCCCTGCACCTGCGGCTGCACCGCGACACCGACGGCCGCCCGGTCGACGCCCTGCACGTCCACGGGTACGTTTCGCCCGAGGAGTCGCAGGTCGTCAAGAAGGCCATCTGGGAGCGGCTCGGCCCCCGCGCCGGCGCCGCGCTCCCCGACCCGGAGGCGCTCGGCAGGCTCGGCGACGACGGGACGAGCGATCCCCTCGCCATCACCCAGCTGCTCCTGCTGTACCACCTGCTGGACGCCGACCACCGCCAGGCGGCATAGGCTCCGCGTGCGCGCGGGGAGGCCCCGGGGCTTCGGACCTGTGCCCCGGGCCGCGCGCGGCGGCCGCCGGGAGGGCGCACAGCGGGCGCGCCTGCGCCCTCCCGGCAACTCCGTCAGCGGGCGGGGCTCCAGC
>NZ_JBIQHY010000106.1:5415-12317 GCF_044508335.1 Actinomadura sp. | reverse complement strand
TCAGCGGGCCGGGCC
Organism: Actinomadura sp.; assembly: GCF_044508335.1. NCBI lineage: Bacteria > Bacillati > Actinomycetota > Actinomycetes > Streptosporangiales > Thermomonosporaceae > Actinomadura > Actinomadura sp. The sequence continues at coordinate 12,302 of NZ_JBIQHY010000106.1, read as the reverse complement.
GCGTTTGAGGACGCGGGACAGGGCCGCCGCCACCTCCTCCGACAGGCCGCCGTCCGACGGCCCGTCCGCGCCGGCCGGCCGCTCGGCGCCGGAATGCACCAGGTCGCCGGGACCGGCCTCGTCCCGGACGGCGGGGCGGGTGTGCCCGCAGTCGCGGCACTCGACCTCGCCGAGCCGGCACACCAGGGCGGCCGAGCCGCAGGCCGCGCAGCGGTCCAGGTCGTCCGCCCAGTCGCGGCCGGCCTGGCAGCCGGGGCAGACCAGCACCTGGCGGTCCGCCCGGACGCCGCGCCGCCACGGGCTCGCGCCGCGCACGGGATCGGTCTGCCGCGCCCCGCAGCGGAAGCAGGGCATCACACCTCCAGAGGTGCGGGGACCGGTTCCGGCCACCTGCCGCGGCGGCGCGGAACCGGTCCGTTTCGCTCAGAGCCCGGCGAGCGCCTTGCGGTACTCGTCGATGTCACGTGCGTCCGGCAGCGCGTTCACGACCTTCCACCGGACCACGCCCTCGGTGTCGATGACGAAGGTGCCGCGCAGCGCCAGCCCCTTCGCCTCGTCGAAAACGCCGTATCGCTGTGCGGTCCCGCCGTGCGGCCAGAAGTCCGACAGCAGCGGGAACCAGAACTTCTCCTGATCTGACCAGGCGCGCAGCGCGAACATCGAGTCGACCGAGACGGCGAGCAGCCGCACGTCGCCCTCGTCGCCCGCCACGTCCCGGAACTCGTCCCTCAGCCGGGTCAGCTCCCCGGTGCACACGCCGCTGAACGCCAGCGGGTAGAACACGAGGACGACCTTCTTCCGGCCGCGGAACCCCGACAGCCGCACCGGCGTGCCGTGCTGGTCCCGCAGCTCGAAATCCGGCGCCGCGTCCCCCACGCCGACGGCGGCCGCGCCGGCGTCGCCCGCATTGACGGCCACTCCCCTACCGTCCCCCGGCTACTTGCGGACCTTGGGCGCGACCAGCCGCGTGCCTGACCACTCCTTGGCGGCGCTGATGCTGCTGGTCTGCGAGAGCCCGGCCGTCTGCGCGGCCTCGCCGATGTCGCTCGGCTCCACGTGCCCTTCCCGGCCCGCCTTCGGCGTCAGCAGCCAGATGTTGCCGCCGCCGGTGAGCGGGATCATCGCGTCGGTCAGACCTTCGAACAGGTCGCCGTCGTCCTCGCGCCACCAGAGCAGCACGGTGTCGACGACGTCCTCGTAGTCCTCGTCGACCAGTTCGTTCCCCGTGAGTTCCTCGACGGAGCGGCGAAGCTCCTCGTCGACGTCGTCGTCGAAGCCGATCTCCTGCACCACCTGGCCCGCCTTGAGGCCGAGCCGTTCGGCCAGGCTGCGCTCAGACTGCGCCTGACCCGCGGTCGCGCTCACGAAAGTCCTCCCATTGTCGTCAGTCCGCACGGTGCCGTGCACTGTCGTTCCCAGCCCCCCGGGATGGGCGGCCCGCCCGCACCTGTGCGGTGTTTGCGGGACAGTCCACACAAGTGAGGGCCACTAGCGCAAGTGTCTTCCGGGCTTTTTGCCGCCCTCATTGGCCGGATTCCTCGTTTCGCCCCCCGCCGCACGGCGCGGCCCCCCGCGCCCCCGGCCCGCCGCGCTCATCCCCTGAGGAAGGACAGCCGGACCTGCCGGTCGGGGTTGTCCACGTTGAGGTCGACGAGGGCGATCGACTGCCACGTGCCGAGGGCGAGGCGCCCGCCCACGACCGGGACGGTCGCGTACGGCGGGACGAGCGCGGGCATCACGTGCGACCGCCCGTGCCCCCTGGAGCCGTGCGCGTGCCGCCAGCGGTCGTCCGCCGGCAGCAGGTCGCGCAGCGCCGCCAGCAGGTCGTCGTCGCTGCCCGAGCCCAGTTCGAGGATCGCCACGCCGGCGGTGGCGTGCGGGACGAAGACGTGCAGCAGCCCGTCGCCGCCCGCCGACGCGGCGAACCGTTCGCAGTCGGCCGTGATGTCGTGGACGGCCTCCCTCGTACCGGTGGCCACCCGGACCACGGTGCTCTCCATGATCCGTGTCTACCCGATCCGCGGCCGCGGACGCACCCGCGCCGGACGAAACCGGCCGGCGCCGGCCGCCCGTCAGTGCGGGACCTGCTCCCGGGACTCGATGACCGCGTCCGGGCCGGGGTAGACGAGGGTCTCGCGGCCGTCGTCGAACCTGACCAGGTACGGCGGGCCGCCGTCCGGTCCGCGCACCTCGATGATCTCACCGGTCCGGTCCGGCTGCCCGACGATGTTGCCGTGGACGTGCAGCCGGTCTCCGATCTGTCCGTACATCACTCCTCCCAAGCTCGTTCGTCCGCCTCCGGGGCGGACCGTGCCGGGTGTGGCGGGTCGTTGCCCTCAGCCTCATACGTTCCCCGCGCCGCGTCGAGGGCAATCCCCTTCCGATGGTGGAAAAGGCCACTTCGCGAGGGCCGGAACCCCCGTTGACCGGGGAGAATGGTTACCGGTTGGTAGAGATGCGTTGGCCGTCATAAACGGCGACGATGGGGATCACCAGACGAGCGACCGACAGTCTGCCGGGGACCGGTGGCCTCCCGCGCGGCGGGCCACGGGTCTCACCAGCAAAGACGGTAAGGACAGAGGGGACCCCGTGGCTTCCGGACGTCAACGCTTCTCAATCATCAGCGACGGCCTGCCGAGCCAGCTGCCCGACATCAACCCGGACGAAACCCGGGAGTGGCTGGAGTCGCTGGACACGGTCATCAAGACCGAAGGCCGCGGCAGGGCGCGGTACGTGATGCTCCGCCTCCTGGAAAGGGCCCGAGAACTGCAGGTCGGGGTGCCCGGCCTGCGCAGCACCGACTTCATCAACACGATCCCGCCGGAGCACGAACCCTGGTTCCCCGGCGACGAGCACGTGGAGCGGCGCATCCGCGCCTACATCCGGTGGAACGCCGCGATCATGGTGTCGCGGGCGAACCGCCCCGAACTCGGCGTCGGCGGGCACATCGCCACCTACGCCTCCGCGGCGTCGCTGTACGAGGTGGGCTTCAACCACTTCTTCCGCGGCAAGGACCACGGCGAGTCCGGCGACCAGGTGTTCATCCAGGGGCACGCGGCGCCCGGCATCTACGCCCGCGCCTTCCTGGAGGGCCGCCTCCCCGAAGAGAAGCTGGACGGGTTCCGGCAGGAGCAGTCGCACCCGGGCGGCGGGCTGTCGTCCTACCCGCACCCGCGGCTCATGCCGGACTTCTGGGAGTTCCCCACGGTGTCCATGGGCCTGACCGCGATCAACTCGGTGTACCAGGCGCGGTTCAACCGCTACCTCTACAACCGCAAGATCAAGGACACGTCCCGCTCGCACGTGTGGGCGTTCCTCGGCGACGGCGAGATGGGCGAGCCGGAGTCGCTCGGCGCGATCGGCCTCGCCGCCCGCGAGGAGCTCGACAACCTCACCTTCGTCGTCAACTGCAACCTGCAGCAGCTCGACGGCCCGGTGCGCGGCAACGGCAAGATCATCCAGGAGCTGGAGTCGTTCTTCCGCGGCGCCGGCTGGAACGTCATCAAGGTCATCTGGGGCCGCGACTGGGACCCGCTGCTCGCGCAGGACGTCGACGGCGTCCTGGTCAACCAGATGAACACCACCCCGGACGGCCAGTTCCAGACGTTCTCCGTGGAGTCCGGCGCGTACATCCGGGAGAAGTTCTTCGGCGCCGACCCGCGGCTGCGCAAGATCGTCCAGCACCTGTCGGACGACGAGCTGCGCAAGCTGTCGCGCGGCGGGCACGACTACCGCAAGGTGTACGCGGCGTTCAAGGCGGCCCGCGAGCACGTCGGGCAGCCGACGGTGATCCTCGCGCACACCATCAAGGGCTGGACGCTCGGCTCCGACTTCGAGGCCCGCAACGCCACCCACCAGATGAAGAAGCTCACCAAGGCCGAGCTGAAGGAGTTCCGCGACCGGCTCTACCTGGACATCCCCGACTCGGCGCTGGAGCAGCCGCTGCCGCCCTACTACCACCCCGGCGAGGACTCCGACGAGATCCAGTACATGCGCGAGCGCCGCGCCGCGCTCGGCGGCTTCCTGCCGAAGCGCGTCGTCCGCGCCAAACCGCTCAAGCTGCCCGGCGACCCGGTCTACAGCGAGATGCGCAAGGGCTCCGGCAAGCAGAACGTCGCCACCACCATGGCGTTCGTCCGGCTCCTCAAGGACCTGATCAAGGACGAGAACATCGGCGCCCGGTTCGTGCCGATCGCCCCGGACGAGTACCGCACGTTCGGCATGGACTCGCTGTTCCCCACGTCCAAGATCTACTCCCCGCACGGGCAGACGTACGACGCGGTGGACCGCAAGCTCCTCCTCTCCTACAAGGAGTCCGAAAGCGGCCAGATGCTGCACGAGGGCATCAGCGAGGCCGGCTCGATGGCGTCCGCCATCGCCGCGGGCACGACCTACGCCACGCACGGCGAGCACATGATCCCCGTGTACATCTTCTACTCGATGTTCGGGTTCCAGCGGACCGGCGACCAGATGTGGGCGTTCGGCGACCAGATGGGCCGCGGCTTCCTGCTCGGCGCCACCGCCGGCCGCACCACGCTCACCGGCGAGGGCCTGCAGCACGCCGACGGCCACTCCCCGCTCCTCGCCGCGTCGAACCCGGCGTGCGTCCACTACGACCCGACATGGGCGTTCGAGCTGGGCCACATCGTCCGGGACGCGCTGCGCCGCATGTACGGATCGTCGGAGGAGCACCCGAACGGCGAGGACATCTTCTACTACCTCACCGTCTACAACGAGCCCTACCAGCAGCCCGCCGAACCCGAGGGCCTCGACGTCGACGGCCTCCTCAAGGGCCTGTACCGGTACCGGGCGGCGGAGACCCCCGCCGACGGGGACGCGCCGCGCGCGCAGATCCTCGCGTCCGGCGTCGGCGGCCGGTGGGCGCTGGAGGCGCAGCGGCTCCTCGCCGACGACTGGGGCGTCGCCGCGGACGTGTGGTCGGCGACCTCGTGGAACGAGCTGGCCCGCGAGGCCCGCGCGTGCGACGAGTGGAACATGCTGAACCCCGACGCCGAGCAGCGCGTCCCGTACGTCACCCGGACGCTCGACAACGTCACCGGGCCGATCGTCGCGGTATCGGACTACACCCGGGCCGTACCCGACCAGATCGCCCCGTGGGTGCACGGCGATTTCACCTCGCTCGGCACCGACGGGTTCGGCTTCTCCGACACCCGCGCCGCCGCCCGCCGCTTCTTCCACGTGGACGCGGCGTCGATCGTCCTCGCCGTGCTCACCCGCCTCGCCCGCCACGGCGAGGTCAAGCCGGAGACACTGCCCCTGGCGATCGAGCGCTACAACCTGAACGCCAAGGTCAGCGACGTCTTCGCAGGCGGTGTGAGCAGCCGCGAAAGCAACACCGGCGGTGACGCGTGATCTATCTGGGGGGCGACCCCCAGACCCCCGCCACGAGCCAGTCGATCGGTCGTGCGACCTCCGGGCGCTGGGCGCCCTCCGGCCGCCCGACCCGTGACGGTGGCTGAGGCCGCTCCAAGAGGGTGATTGCGGAGGTGTAGGCCGCAATCACCGGAAGGGCCCCGAGGTTTCCCCTCGGGGCCCTTTGCCTTCGCTGGTCAGCCGGCCGGGGGCGTGAAGACCCCGAAGGTGTTGCCGGACGGGTCCTGGAGGTAGGCGAACTTGAGGCCGTTGGCCGTGGTCAGGGCGGGCAGGGCGACCTTGCCGCCGTGCTTCACCGTCTGCTCGCAGGTGGCCTCGACGTCCTCCACCATGACCAGGAACATCGCGTGGTTGCGGGAGGCGTCCGGCTCGTGCGAGATGCCGCCGCTCGGCATGTCGGAACCCGGGTAGCTGACCAGGTCGTAGCCGTCGGCGTCCGGGTCGAGCGTGAACTGCCAGCCGAACATGTCGCCGTAGAAGCGGCGGGCCTCCTCCGGCGCGTCGGTGCCGACCTGGAACCACGTGACGGTGTTGAACGCGGGAACGCTCATCGCTGTCCTCCTTCGAACGCTGTGGGCACCAGCGTCCGTGAGCGTTCCGACAACCCCCTGTCGGTGTTTGCGGACAAGATCCCGCACGGCGACGGGAACCGCGCCCACACGATGGTGCGGTCGCCGTCCGTCCGGAACCCCCAGGCTTCCGCCAGGGCCGCCACGATCCTGAGCCCGCGCCCGCCCTCGGCCCCCGTCTCCCCCTTGACCCGCGGCCGCCCGCCGCCCGCGCCGTCATCGGCGACCTCCAGCAGGTAGAAGTCGCCGCCGCCGGACAGGCTGACCGTCACCCGTCCGCCGGTGCTGTCGCCGGGCCGCTGCTGGGCGGCGCATTCGTGTCGGACGACGTGCTCGGCCTCGGCTGGCGGGCGGTCTTCCTGGTCAACGTCCCGGTCGGTGTCCTCGCGCTGGCCGGCGCGTTCACGCTGGTGCCGCAGACCAAGGCCGATCGTCCACCCTCGCTGGACGTCCTCGGGACCGTGCTCACCGCCGGCGGCGTGGCGGCGCTGGTCTATCCGCTCATCGAGGGCCGCCAGGCGGGATGGCCCTGGTGGACGGTCGTCGCATTCGCGTCGGCGCCGGTCCTGCTCGCCGCGTTCGCCGTCCACGAACGCGGCCGCGCCCGCCGCGGGCACGCCCTGCTGCTGCCGCTCCGCCTGTTCGCCGACCGCGGGTTCAGCGCCGGGCTGACCGTTCAGCTCTCCTTCCGCCGATCTGCAGCTGAGACCACTTGGAGACCCTGCGCTCTTCACCCCAGATCTCCTCCCACACCTCGCGCAGTTCCTCGGCGCGAGGATGCTCGGCGGTGTCGACGGTCACCTCGTCGTCGGCGATCTCGTGGTTGGGCAGGGACACGCAGGGCTTCAGGCGCAGTTTGCCCCGCAGTTCGTCCTCGTCCCGGGACAGGACGGCGCAGGGGCGGCCCAGTTCCAGCCAGCGATC
>NZ_JBIQHY010000106.1:0-5315 GCF_044508335.1 Actinomadura sp. | reverse complement strand
CGTCCTCGTCCCGGGACAGGACGGCGCAGGGGCGGCCCAGTTCCAGCCAGCGATCCACGTCCTCGGACGGGATCCCCCGCCCGAGCGCCTCCGCGCGGAAGCGTTGCAGGCTGCTCGGCGGCTCAGAGTTCGGCGTGTCGGACATGCACGTCTCTCCTTCTCCCATGCGACCGGTCATCGCCGTCGGAGAGCCGCCTCGGAGGACGGCCCCGGGGTTGTTCCGCGCACCGGCCCGGTCGGGAGCAGGCTTCGTCGATCATGGCGCACGCCGGCCGATTCAGACGAACTCCAGGGGGCGGACGACGCAGTCGGGCGGGACGTCGTCGTGCATGGCCTCGGCGGAGCGGTCGGGGGCGGTCTCCTCCAGGAGGACGGCGCGGCGGACGCGGTCGGTACGGAAGACGCGGCAGCCGCCGCGCATCCGGCACCAGGCGGTCAGGTACCAGCCCTTCTCGGACGCGGTGAACGTGACGGGCTCGACGTCGCGCTCGGTCTCGGCGCCCCAGCGGTCGACGTAGGCGAGGCAGACCACGCGGCGGGTCAGGACGGCCTCCTCCAGCACGGCGGGCACGGACGCCGCGCCGCCGTTCCCGGCCGGGCCCAGGAAGCGGATGCGGGCGGCCAGCTCGCGGGCCGAGGCGCTGTCGTCCGCCGACATGGCGGCGACGATCTTGTGGAGCGCGGTGCGGGCGGCGCGCGAGTACGGCGAGCCGCCCGCGCGGGACAGGGTGATCGCGACGGCGACGGCCTCGGCGGGGGTGAAGTTCAGCGGCGGGAGCGTGCGGCTCTTGTCGAGGGTGTAGCCGCCGCCCCGGCCGACGTCCGCGAAGATCGGCACGCCGGCCTGCTGGAGCGCGCTGATGTCGCGCTCGACGGTGCGGACGCTCACCTCGTACCGCGCGGCCAGTTCGCGTGCGGCGAGGCGGCGCGGCGCGCAGGCGCGCAGTTCCTCCACGAGCGCGTACAAGCGGTCGGTCCGGTTCACGCGGCGACCGTACGTCCCGGCTCCGACATTTCCGGTGCCGCCGGGGCCGGTGCGGTCAGAGCGCGCGGAGGAAGGCGAGCATCGCCTCGTTGACCTCGGCGGGGCGCTCCTGCTGCGTCCAGTGGCCGCATCCGGACAGCCAGACGGTGTCGCGGAGGTTCGGCACGAAGTCGCCCATGGTGTCGATCGCGTGCCGGGCGCCGACGGCGACGACGTCGCGGTCGCCGGCGATGTAGAGGGCGGGAGGGCCGATGGGCGCGCGGTGCCAGGCGGCGGTGAGCTCCCAGTTGCGGTCCAGGTTGCGGTACCAGTTGACCGGGCCGGTGAAGCCGCTCCCGGCGTACTCCTCGACGTAGGTCGCGATGTCGGCGCCGGTGAGCCAGCCGGGCAGCTTCTCCGGCTCGGGGAGCGCGTCGAGGAACCCGCCGCCCTCGGGGGCGATCAGCGCCGGGGCGGGGCCGTCGCCGGACATCCCGTACAGCATCCGGCGGAACGTCGCGGCCCGGTCGCGGTCGAGCTCGGCCTCCGGCGCGTCCGGCCGCTGGAACCGCACCATGTAGAACCCGTCGCCGAACAGGCGCCGCATGGACTCCACCGGCGGCCGGCTGGACCGCGGGCGGTGCGGGACCGACATGCCGATCACGCCGCGCACCTTGTCCGGCCGCATCTGCGCGACCGCCCACGCGACGGGCGCGCCCCAGTCGTGGCCGGCGACGACGGCCCGGTCCGCGCCGAGCGCGCCGATGAGCCCGACCGCGTCCCCGGCCAGGTGCAGGATCGTGTACTGGCCGGTCTCCGCGGGGCCGCCGGTGCGGGCGTAGCCGCGCTGGTCGGGCGCGACGGCGTGGAACCCGGCCTCGGCGAGCGCGGTGAGCTGGTGCCGCCAGGAGTACCAGCATTCGGGGAAGCCGTGCAGGAGCAGCACGAGCGGCCCCTCGCCCGCCTCGGCGACGTGCATGCGCAGGCCGCTGTCCGACTGGACGAAGCGATGCGTGATGTCGGTCATCGATACCCCTCGCGGTGGGCGGGACCGGTGCGAGCCCAACGCTAGCCCCACGAACTACCGCCCGGTAGCCGGGATGCCGGAAACGCTCCGGTGCCCCCGGCCCATACCGTCCGGCCGAGGATTGTGTGCCCGCGACACATGGGAGGGCGGGGGCGCGCTCCGTAAGTTCTGCGCATGACGAGCGTGACACCGCGGCCGGCCGCGGGGACTTCGGGGACGCTGGATCTGTCGGGGCGGCGCGCCCTGGTCACCGGCGGCGCGGGCGGCATCGGCCGGGCATGTGCGCGGCGGCTCGCGGCGGCGGGCGCCGAGGTGGTGGTGGCGGACCTGGACGGGGAGGCGGCGGAGCGGGCGGCGGCCGAGATCGGCGGCGTCGCGCTGCCCGCCGACCTCGCGGACGTGGACGCGATCGGCGGGCTGGCGTCCGGCGTCGACATCCTGGTCAACAACGCGGGCATCCAGCACGTCGCGCCCGTCCACGAGTTCCCGCCGGACATGTTCGCGCGGATCCTGCGGCTGATGCTGGAGGCGCCGTTCCGGCTGGTGCGGGACGCGCTGCCCGGCATGTACGAGCGGGGCTGGGGCCGCGTCATCAACATCTCGTCCGTGCACGGGCTGCGGGCGTCGCCGTACAAGTCGGCCTATGTCGCGGCCAAGCACGGGCTGGAGGGGCTGTCCAAGGTGGTCGCGCTGGAGGGCGCCGCGCACGGCGTCACGTCCAACTGCGTCAACCCCGCCTACGTCCGCACCCCGCTGGTGGAGAGCCAGATCGCCGACCAGGCGCGCGCGCACGGAATGCCGGAGGACGAGGTCGTCGAGCGGGTGATGCTCGACCACGCGGCCGTGAAGCGGCTGATCGAGCCGGACGAGGTGGCCGAGCTCGTCGCCTACCTGTGCTCGCCCGCGGCGTCGATGGTGACCGGCGCGTCCCTCGCACTCGACGGCGGCTGGACGGCCCATTGAGAATGGCCCGTATGTCCTGCGGCGTCTTCCTCGAACTGCTGGCCCGAGAGGCCTCCCCCGTCGAGTTCGAGGGCCCCCTCGTCCAGGCGCGGGCGGAGGGCGCGCCGCCCGCCGTCCTGGAGGAACTGGAGGCGGCCAAGCTGGCGGCGCTCCGGGTCCGGACGATCATGCGGCGGCACGCCCGGCGGGAGGCGGAGCTGGCGGCGCTGTTCGACACCGCCGGCGACCTCGCCGGGCTGCGCGACCTCGACGCGGTGCTGGAGGCGATCACCCGCCGCGCACGGCGGCTGCTGAACGCCGACATCGCGTACCTGACGCTGAACGACGACGAGCGCGGCGACACCTACATGCGGGTGACGGACGGGTCGGTGTCGGCGGCGTTCCGGCGGCTGCGGCTGCCGATGGGCACCGGGCTCGTCGGCCTCGTCGCGCAGACGGCGATGCCCTACAACAGCGACCACTACCTGGGCGACGAGCAGTTCGAGCACCGCGGCTTCATCGACGACGCGGTCATCGAGGAGGGCCTCGTCGCGATACTCGGCGTGCCGATGAAGCTCGGCAGCCGCGTCATCGGCGTCCTGACGGCGGCGAACCGGAGCGAGCGGCCGTTCGACCAGGAGGAGGTCGCGCTGCTCGGGTCGCTGGCCGCGCACGCCGCGATCGCCATCGACAACGCGCGCCTCCTGGAGGAGACCCGCACCGCCCTGGACGAGCTGAGCGCCGCCAACGAGGAGGTCAAGGCGCGCAGCGCGGCCGTGGAGCGGGCGGCGCGCGCGCACGACCGGATGACGGCGGTCGTCGTGCGCGGCGGCGGCGTGGAGGACGTCGGCGCGGTCGTGACCGAGCTGCTCGGCGGCACGCTCTACGTCCTGGACGCGGACGGCCGCCGGCTCGCCACGACGGGGGACGCCTCGTCCGGCCTGACCGACGACGAGCTGGCCGGGGTGTCGGCCTCGGCCCACTCCGCCCGCGCCCAGGGCCGGACGGTCCGCCGCGGCGACCTGTGGATCGCGTCGGTGTCGACCGGCGACGAGATGCTCGGGACGCTGGTCCTGCGCACCTCCGAGGAGGTGGACGACGCCGACCAGCGGATCCTGGAGCGGGCCGCGCTCGTCACCGCGCTGCTGCTGCTGTTCCAGCGCAGCGTCACCGAGGCGGAGGGCCGGGTGCGCGGCGAGCTGCTGGACGACCTGCTGTCCGGCCGCCACGCCGGCGTGGAGGCGCTGACGGCCCGCGCCCGCCGCGTGAACGTCGACCTGACCGCCCCGCACATCGTGCTGTGCGCGAAGTACGACTCGCGCGACCACCGGCAGCGGGCCGCGTTCTGGGCGTCGTCCTACGCGGCCGTGGAGCGGGGCCTCGCCGCCGACCGCGCCGAGGAGATCGTGCTGCTCCTGCCGGGCGACCGGCCCGGCGACGCGGCGCGCCGGGTCGCGAAGGAGCTGGGCGCGTCCCTGGGCGGGCCCGCGACGGTCGGCGCGGCGGGCCCGGTGCACGGGCCGGCCGGCGTCACGTCCGCGCACCGGGAGGCGCAGCGCTGCGCCGACGCGCTGCTGGCGCTCGGCCGCCGCGGCGACGGCGCCGGTGCGGCCGAACTCGGCTTCGTCGGCCTGCTCATCGGCGACGACCGGGACGTCGCGGGCTTCCTGGCGAGCGCGCTCGGGCCCGTCCTCGACTACGACGAGCGGCGCGGCACGTCCCTCGTCCAGACGCTGGAGGCGTACTTCGGGACGGGCGGGAGCCTGTCGCGGACGGCGGAGCGCCTGCACATCCACGTGAACACCGTCAGCCAGCGCCTCGACCGGATCTCGCGGCTGCTCGGCGAGGACTGGCAGACCCCCGAGCGCGCACTCGAGCTCCAGCTCGCGCTGCGCCTGCACCGCCTCTCCCGCTGAGAACGCCTCTCACGTTGAAAGCGCCTCTCCCGCTGAAACGCCGGCGTGCCGCTCCCCGCCTCGGGAGCGGCACGCCGCGGGGTGTCAGACGGACGCGCCCACTTTCGTGTCGTTCGGTTCGGCTGCGGGGCGCTTGCGGGACGTGCGGGCGGCGATGAGGTCGCGGGCGGTGCCCCAGACCCCGCGGCGGAACAGCAGCACCACCAGGATGAAGATCGCGCCGGTGATGATCCCGGTCTCCTCGAACCCGGCCGTGGCCAGGTAGTCGTTCAGCTCCACGATGAGCGCCGCGCCGATCGCGCCGCCCCACAGGGTGCCGATGCCGCCGAGGACGACCATCACCACGGCCTGGCCCGAGGTCGTCCAGTAGACGCCCTGCAGGGACGCGAAGCCGTGCCCGACCGTGAACAGCCCGCCGGCGAGGCCCGACAGGGCCGCCGACAGGACGAAGGCGAGCAGCTTGTAG
>NZ_JBIQHY010000105.1:0-24616 GCF_044508335.1 Actinomadura sp. | reverse complement strand
CCGCTCCAGGTCGTCCGCCCAGGCCCGGTGCACGGGATCGGCCTCGATCTCCTCGTTGGACGGCGAGACCTTCTCGTCATCGCAGATCAGCAGCGCATACTTCATGCAGCCGATTCTGCCCCCAAGTCAGCCGGTGTTCTGGAGGCCGGCGGCCACGCCGTTGACCGAGAGCAGGAGCAGGTCTTCCAGGTGGGCTCGTTCTTCTTCGTTCTCCACGCCCGCGCGCAGCGCCTTCAGGGCCCGCAGCTGCAGGTGGGACAGGGCGTCCACGTAGGGGTTGCGGAGTTCGACCGCCCGGGAGAGCACGCGGCGGTTCTCCAGGAGGCGCTCGTGGCCCGTCACCGCCAGGACCAGGCGGCGGGTGCGGTCGTACTCGGCCAGCACGGTCTCCGACAGCTCGGGGCGCTCGCCCAGGGCCAGGTAGCGCTCGGCGATCGCGCGGTCGGACTTGGCGAGGCTCATCTCGGCGTTGTCGAGCAGGGTGTTGAACAGCGGCCACGCCTCGTACGCCTCGCGCAGCTCGGCGAGGTCGCGGCCGTCGTCGGAGACGGCGGCGAGGCCGCTGCCCAGGCCGTACCAGCCGGGCAGGTTGACGCGGGTCTGCGTCCAGGCGAACACCCAGGGGATGGCGCGCAGGTCCTCCAGGCCGCGGGCGGCCTTGCGGCGGGCCGGGCGGGAGCCGATCCGGAGTTCGGAGATCTCTTCGAGCGGGCTGACCCGGGCGAACCAGACGGCGAAGCCGTCGGTTTCGATGAGCGCGCGGAACGCCGTCCTGGCCGCTTCGCTGATCTTGTCGGCGAGCGGGCGGAAGCGGGCGGCGGCCTCGCGGGCGCGGTCCTGGACGGGATCGGTCGAGGCGAGCAGGACGGCGCTGGTGACCTGCTCGACGTGCCTGCGGGCGATCTGGCGGTGGCCGTAGCGGGCGAAGATGACCTCGCCCTGCTCGGTCACCTTGAAGCGGCCGGCGACCGAACCGGGGGCCTGGGCCAGGATGGCGCGGTTGGCGGGGCCGCCGCCGCGGCCGAGGGAGCCGCCCCGGCCGTGGAAGAGGGTGAGCCTGATGTCGTGGCGGGCCGCCCACGCGGCCAGCGCCTCCTGGGCGTCGTAGAGGCGGAGGGTGGCGGTGGTCGGGCCCAGCTGCTTGGCGGAGTCGCTGTAGCCGAGCATGACCTCCATGCGGCGGCCGGTCTCGTCCAGGCGGCGCTGGACGGCGGGGATCTCCAGCATCCCGTCCAGGACGGACGGGGCGCGTTCCAAGTCCTCGCCGGTCTCGAAGAGGGGGATCACGTCCAGGACGGGCGCGCCGTCGCCGAGGGATTCGGCGAGGGCGTGCACGTTGGCCACGTCCTCGGCGGAGCGGGTGAAGGAGACGATGTAGCGGTGGCAGGCGCGGACGCCGAAGCGCCCCTGGATCCAGGCCACCACGCGGAGGGTTTCGAGGATCTCCTCCGTCATCTCCGAGCGGGGGCCGCCCGCGCGGACCTCCTCCAGGGCCTGCTCGTGCAGCTCCGAGTGCTGGCGGATCTCCAGCTCGGCGAGGTGGAAGCCGAACGTCTCGACCTGCCAGATCAGCTGCTGGACGCGGCCGTACGCCTGGCGCACCGCGCCGGCGGCGGCGAGGGAGTCCTGCACGGCGCGCAGGTCGGCGAGGAGCTCGTCCGGGGACGCGTAGGCCAGGTCGGCGTCGCGCTCGCGGGTCGCGGCGATGCGGGCGGCGGCGTGCAGCAGCACCTGGCGGTGCGGCTCGCCCGGCGACCGCTTGCCGATCTCGGCGATCAGCCTCGGGTGCGCGGTGCGCGCGGCGGCGAGGACGTCCAGCAGCTCCCCGGACGCGGGCGTGGTGATCTCGTGGACGGTCAGCTCGCGGCCGATCCGGGCGCACGCGTTCTCCAGGGCGCGCAGGACGTGCTCCGCCTGGATCATGATCGCGTCCCGGGTGACCTGCGCGGTGACGTAGGGGTTGCCGTCGCGGTCGCCGCCGATCCAGCTGCCGAACCGCAGGTAGGGGCGGGCCTTCGGCGGGCGGGTGCCGGTGCGGCCGCCGTCGAGCGCCCGGTCGAGGGAGCGGTAGATGTGCGGGACGACCCGGAAGATCGTCTCGTCGAACGCGGCCATCGCGGTGCGGACCTCGTCCAGCGGGTCGAGCTGGGTGTGCCGGCGCAGCGCCGTCCGCCACAGCAGATCGATCTCCTCGCGGAGGCTGCGCTCGGTCTCCTCGCGCTCGGACGCGCCGGTCTCCTCGTTCAGGTGGGCGAGCAGGTCGCTGATCCGCTGGATCGCGGTGACCACCGCGCGGCGCCGCGCCTCGGTCGGGTGCGCGGTGAACACGGGCCGGAACTCCAGGCCCTCGATGATCGCGTCGAGGCGGCCGTCGCCGGACGCCTCGATCTGCTCGACCGCGGCGGCGACGGAGCCGGGGACGGCGCCGCCGCGGTCGCGCTCCCGCAGCGTCCGGATGCGGTGGTGCTCCTCGGCGAGGTTCGTCAGGTGGAAGTAGACGGTGAACGCGCGGGCGACCTGGCCGGCGCGCTCCAGCGACCAGCCGTCGACGAGCGCGGCGACCTCCTCGATGCCCGTCTCGCCGCGGCGCGCCGCGATCACCGCGTGGCGGAGCCGCTCGACGTCGTCCAGCAGCCCTTTCCCGCCGTACTCCACGAGGGAGTCGCCGAGCATCGCGCCCAGCAGCCGCACGTCGCGGCGCAGCGGTTCGGGCATGTCCTGCCGAAAGGTGTCACGCGTCTTCGTAGCCACCCGCCAAGCCTAACGAGCGGCGCGGGCGCGGGGCCGCGTCCCGGTCACCGGCACCCGGCCGGACCCGCCGGATCAGCGTGCGGTTACCCTGGCCCGCATGGCGACGGAAGCCCCTGAACCCCCCGTGGACTACGACGTCCACACCACGGCGGGAAAGATCGCGGACCTGGAGCGGCGCCGGTACGAGGCGGTGCACGCCGGCTCGGCGCGCGCCGTGGAGAAGCAGCACGCCAAGGGCAAGATGACGGCCCGGGAGCGGATCGACGCGCTGCTCGACCCCGGCTCGTTCGTGGAGTTCGACGAGATGGCCCGGCACCGCTCCACCAACTTCGGGATGGAGAAGAACCGCCCGTACGGCGACGGCGTCGTCACCGGGTACGGGACGGTGGACGGCCGCCCGGTCGCGATCTTCAGCCAGGACTTCACCGTCTCCGGCGGGTCCCTCGGCGAGGTGTTCGGCGAGAAGATCGTCAAGGTGATGGACCACGCGCTCAAGACCGGCTGCCCGGTCATCGGGATCAACGACTCCGGCGGCGCGCGGATCCAGGAGGGCGTGGTCGCGCTCGGCCTGTACGCCGAGATCTTCAAGCGGAACGTGCACGCCTCCGGGGTGATCCCGCAGATCTCGCTGGTCATGGGGCCGTGCGCGGGAGGCGCGGTGTACTCGCCGGCGATCACCGACTTCATCGTCATGGTCGACCGGACGTCCCACATGTTCATCACCGGACCGGACGTGATCAAGACCGTCACCGGCGAAGAGGTGACGATGGAGGAGCTGGGCGGCGCGCACTCGCACAACTCCCGGTCCGGCGTGGCCCACTACCAGGGGTCCGACGAGGACGACGCGATCGAGTACGTCAAGGCGCTGCTGTCCTACCTGCCGTCCAACAACCTGTCGGACCCGCCCGCGTTCGACGCGCCGGTGGACGTCACCGAGCTGGACGAGGAGCTCGACGCCCTCATCCCCGACTCCCCGAACCAGCCGTACGACATGCACACCGCCATCGAGCGGGTGCTGGACGACGGCGAGTTCCTGGAGGTCCAGGAGCAGTTCGCGCCGAACATCATCGTCGGGTTCGGGCGGGTCGAGGGCCGCTCGGTCGGCGTCGTCGCGAACCAGCCGATGCAGTTCGCCGGGACGCTCGACATCGACGCGTCCGAGAAGGCGGCCCGGTTCGTCCGGACCTGCGACGCGTTCAACATCCCCGTGCTGACGTTCGTGGACGTCCCCGGCTTCCTGCCCGGCACCGACCAGGAGTGGAACGGCATCATCCGGCGCGGCGCGAAGCTGCTGTTCGCCTACGCCGAGGCCACCGTCCCGCTCGTCACGATCATCACGCGGAAGGCGTACGGCGGCGCGTACGACGTCATGGGCTCCAAGCACCTCGGCGCCGACATCAACCTGGCGTGGCCGACCGCGCAGATCGCGGTGATGGGCGCGCAGGGCGCGGTCAACATCCTGTACCGGCGCGAGCTCGCCGCCGCCGACGACCCGGACGCCCGCCGCGCCGAGCTGATCACCGAGTACGAGGACACGCTCGCCAACCCCTACATCGCGGCCGAGCGCGGCTACATCGACAACGTCATCAAGCCGTCGGAGACGCGCGGCCAGGTGGTGCGGGCGCTGCGGGCGCTGCGCGACAAGCGCGCGACGCTGCCCCCGAAGAAGCACGGGAACATCCCGCTGTGAGGCGGACACGCCCGGAAGGCCGGATTTCATGAACGCCGAGCAGAGGCCGCACCTGCGGATCGTCCGCGGCGACGCGACCCCGGAGGAGATCGCGGCGCTCGTCGCCGTGCTGACCGCCCGCGCCCGGGCCGCCGCCGCGGCGCGGGACGGCGCGGGCGCGGCCCGTCCGTCGAGGTGGGCGGACCGGTCCCGGCTCGTCCGCGGGACGTTCGCGGGCGACCCCGGGCCGCGCGGCCCGGGCGCCTGGCGGGCCAGCGCCCTGCCCCGCTGACCTGCGCCGTCGGCCGCCGGGCCGGACACCCGCGCAGACCCCCGCAGGGCCGCCACGAGCCACATCTAACCGTGGTTCGCGCCCAGCGGGGCGCTTCGCACGAATAAGGTGGAAGGCCATGGCCACCTCGGAGTACGTTGCCCAGCCCGCGCGATACGCGATCTTCGTCGACGCGGGATACCTTTACGCGGCCTCCGGTGCGCTGCTGCTCGGCTGCGGGTCCCGGCGCGAGTACCGGGTCGCCGCGGAGAAGCTGATCAAGGCCCTGACCGACCACGCCGACGAGCAGCGGCGCGGCGAGCTGCTGCGGGTGTACTGGTTCGACGCCGCGCCGAAGAAGCAGCCCACGGTCGACCAGCGCGTGATCGCCAACCTGCCGCTGGTGAAGCTGCGGCTCGGCAACCTGAACGCGCAGGGCCAGCAGAAGGGGGTGGACGCGCAGCTGCGCGCCGACCTGGAGGCCCTCGCCCGGCACCGCGCGATCACCGACGCGGTGCTGCTGGCCGGCGACGAGGACATGCTGCCCGCCGTGGAGGCCGCCCAGCGCTACGGCGTCCGCGTGCACCTGTGGGGGGTCGAGCCGACGCACGGCTCCAACCAGGCCGAGTGGCTGGTGTGGGAGTCCGACACCGTCGAGGTGCTGCCCGCCGAGTTCCTCCGCCCGTACTTCACCAAGGCCAAGGTGCTGCCGGTGCCCGCGCCGGGCAGCGCCGCCGCCATCAAGGACGCCGCGGCCGCCGCGCAGCGCGCGAACCCCGTCCCGTCCCCGTCCCAGGTGTTCGCCGGCAAGCCGCCGTCGGTCAAGCCGGCGCCCGGCGCCGTCCGCACCGCCGTCCCGGTGACCGGCGCGGTGACGCCCGCCACGGTGGCCGCGTCGATGAACGCCGCCCAGGCCGACGGCAAGCTCGGCCCCGACCGCGACCACATGCTGGAGATCGGCGAGCACGTCGCGCAGAAGTGGATCTTCGAGCGGGGCCGGGACAACATCCGCGACCTGCTGCCCGGCCCGATCCTGCCGCCGGTCATCGACAAGGAGCTGCTGATCGAGGCCGAGAAGGAGCTCGGCTCGTCGCTGCGCCCCTACCAGGAGGCCCGCACCTGGCTGCGGGACGGCTTCTGGGAGCGCGTCTACCGCGAGTTCGGCATCGGCATCGGCAAGTCCGGCTGACCGCTCCGCGAACACGTTTGGCGATTAGCCGGGCACTGCGCGTCATCTCTCGGTAAGGTCCCCGCCGTAATGGGGGTGACCGCGCGTGGGATCTGACGAGCGACGACCTCGGGCCGCCGCGGCCCTGTCCGCCGCGGTCCTCGCGCTGAGCTGCGGCGTCCTCGCCGGGTGCGAGTCGCCCGTCGCGTTCCACCGGCCCGGCGAGCGGTCCCCGGACGACCCGGTGGTCGGGCTGGGCGGCCCCGCGCCCTACCTGAGCGTCCCGCCGGACGCGAAACGCACGGCGGCGCAGGACCCGCCGGCCGCGGACGGCGCGGTGCCGGTCGCGCCCGCCGGCGGCCGGGTCTACGCCGCGACCGGCCCCGGGATGATCGCGCCGCGGGCGCGCGGGCTGCCGCCGCGCGTCTACGTCGCGAACGGGCAGGTGATCGACGTCATCGACCCCGCCGCCGCGCGCGTCACCGGGCGGCTCCGGGCCGGGGCGGCGGCGTCGCGGGTCGTGCCGTCGTGGGATCTGCGGCGGCTGTGGGCCGTCGACCGCGCGCACGGCAGGATCGTCCCGGTGGGGCGGCGCGGGCGCCCGGTCGAGGTCGCCGCCCCCGCCGGCCTCTACTTCACGCCGGACGGCCGGGACGCGCTCGTCCCGGCGCGCCGGCCGCGGCGCATCGACGTCCGCGACCCGCGCACGATGGCGCCGCGGGCGTCGGTGCCCATGCCGTGCTCGGCGGGCCACGCCGACTTCGCGCTCGGCGGCGCCTCCCTGGTGGCGACGTGCACGGCCGCGGGCGCGCTGGCCCGCGTCGACCTCACCGCCCGCCGCGTCGCCGGGACGATCCGGCTCCCCGGCGGGGCCAGGCCCGGCGACCTGCGGCTGTCGCCCGACGGCGGCGTGTTCTACGTCGCGGACGCGGCCAAGGGCGGCGTGTGGCTGGTCGACGCGCGGCGGTTCGCCCCGCTGGGGTTCGTCCCGACCGCGCCGGGCGCCCGCGGCCTCGCGATCAGCCGGGACGCGCGGCGGCTGTTCGTCGTGGGCGGCGGCACGCTCACCGCCGTCGACTTCCGCACGCGGCGGGTCGTGTCGAGCTGGCCGCTGCCCGGCGGCGGCTCGCCCGTGCCGGGCGGGGTGTCGTCCGACGGGACGGCCCTGTGGCTCGCCGACCCCGCCGGGCTCGTCTACGCCGTGTCCACCCGGACGGGGCGCGTCGTCCGCAGGGTCCGGGTCGGCGGCCGCCCGTCCGGGCTGTGCGTCCATCCTCAGCCGGGCCGCTACTCGCTCGGCGGCACCGGCCTCTACCGCTGACGGGAGCCTCCGCCGCCGGCGGGAACCCCTGCCGCTAGCGGGAGCCGACGCGGTACCAGTCGGGGACGAGCTCCTCCACCAGGGCCTCCGTCTCGGGCTGGAGCTGGTCGAGGTACGGGTCGCGGGCGAGGCGGGCGCGCAACTCGTCCACGACGACCCGCACCTGCGCGACGTCGCCGGTCGCGTGCGTCGCGCGGAGCAGGTCGCGCCACAGGCCCTCGTCGTCGGGCGCGAGCCGCAGCCCGGCGCGGGCCGCGCCGACCGCGCCGCGCGGGTCGCCCTCCTCCAGCCGCAGCACGACGAGCCGGTGCGCGACGTCGATGATCCGCGCGGGGATCTCGTACTCCAGCTCGTGGCCGGCGAGCCACCCGTACCGGCCGCGCGGCCGGTCGGCGAGCAGCGGGCCGCGGACCAGGTCCAGCGCGTACGCCATGTAGGCGGTCTCGGACGCGGGCTCGGCCGCCGACCGCCACACCAGCCAGCGGAACGCGGCGATGTCGACCCGCACCTCCGAGCCGAGCCGGATCCGGCCGCGCTCGTCGTAGTACAGGTTGGGGCGGCCCCGCGCGTCCCGGCCGAGCCAGTCCGACACGCGCGCCACGCACGCGTCGCGGACGCCCGCGCTGACGCCGCGCGGCCAGATCGCGCCGGACAGCACCGTCGGGTGGACGCCCTCCGGGTGCGCGGCGAGGTACACCAGCAGCTCGGTGCAGAGCGCGCGGCGGCTCTCGTCCATCGGCCCGGGCGCCTCGATCTCGATCGGGCCGAGCAGCCGGATGTCGACCGAGGACTGCTGCGCGGTCGGCGGCTCCGCGCCGCCGGCCAGGCCGGGGAGCCGCACCGAGTCCAGCCGGCCCGCCGTGCGGAACAGCTCGAACACGCCGCGGTAGTCGTCGTCGCGGACGAGCTGCGCGTCGACGTCGAAGCCGAGCACGCCGGCCTGCAGCCGCCCGGCGGCGTCGACGTCCCACGTCCAGGTGGCGCCCTGCACGTCGCCGGGGACGATGTACCCGGCGGCCATCCGGGTGCCGGTGCGGGCGAGCGCGACGAGCCGGTCGGCCTCCCGCTCGTCCGGCCGGTCCGCCATGATCAGGTAGTGCGGCATCCACGCCTCGCCGAACACGCCGCGGCAGCGGCCGGTGAGCACCGAGTCGACGCCGGACGCGGCGAGCGCCTGCCGCACCTCCTCGCTGCGCCCCTCCAGCTCCGGCAGCGCGTCCTGGAGCGTCGGCGCGGACCGGACGCGGTCCGGCGCGATCTCGGCGAGGCCCTCGCCCAGCTCCGCGTCGAACCCGACGAGCGTGATCCGCATGTGGTCGGACCAGCGGTTGGTGGCCAGCTCCAGCGCGATCGCGGACAGCGCGGCGCGGCGCACGTCCGCGGGGCCGCGGATCGCGATCAGCCCGTGCGCCGCCTCCAGGTCGACGAGGATGCGGCCGTTGGCGTTCGTGCCGATCGACACCAGGCCCGGGTAGGGGGCGAGGACGTCGCCGAGGTCGGCCGCCTCCAGCATGGGCAGCGCGTCGCCGCGCAGCCGCCACACCTGGCCGTCGTCGAACGCCTGCCAGGGGGCGGGCGGGTTCCGGTCGGCGGGCGCGATCCACAGGTCGAGGCTGCCGCGCCCGAGATGCACCCCGTAGACGGTGGGCAGCGCCCGGCCGCCCGCCGCCATGGACTTCGACATGTGCCGCAGCCCGAGGTCGAGGAGCCTGGCCGCGTCGTCGTCGGCGCCGATGCGCAGCGCCCGCTCCGCCTCGGCCGCCTCCCCCTCCGGCCGGACGACCATGTGCCCGAACGCGCGGTGCCACAGCTGGGTGCGGCGGCGCCGGCCGAGCGCGGCGAGCAGCCCGGCGGCGATCAGCGACGCCGCGGCGAGGCCCTGCGGCCAGCCGACGTCGAACCCCGCGCCGGTCTCCTCGTGCCGCGGCGAGCCTCCGCCGGGAACCTCTGCGCCGCCGGTGCCGGCGCCGCCGCCCATCTCGCTGGACGGCCCGCTCCCGTGCGCGGGCGGATGCGCGGGCTCGGACTCCTGGGGCGCGCTCTGTTCGGGGGCGTGGCTCTGCTCAGGCGCGGGGCTGTGCTCGGGGGCCTGGCTCTGCTCGGGCGCCTGGCTCTGCTCCGGGGCGGGGCTGTGCTCGGGGGCCTGGCTCTGCTCGGGCGCCTGGCTCTGCTCCGGGGCGGGGCTGTGCTCGGGTGCCGGGGTGTGCGACGCCGGCGGTTCCGGTGACGCGGGCGGGGCCTCCGCGGCCGGGGGCGGCGCCGGCTGCTTCGGCGCCGGGTCGGGGTCGGGCGCGGGCTTGTCCGGCTCGTCCGGGACGGCGTGCCCGTACCGGAAGTAGTCGTGCAGGTCCTTGGCCGGGATGACCTTCGCGCCCTTGGCGTCCGCCGGCATCTCCAGGATCCAGCCGGGGCGGATCAGGCTCGCGATCGTCAGGCGCGTCCCGTCCGGCTGGATGTGGTTCTTGTTGAGGGCGAAGATCTCCTTGTAGCGGCGGCCGTCGCCGAGGCACTTCTCGGCGATCTCCCACAGGCTCTCGTGGTGGCGGCCCTCCGGGGGCTGCACCCGGTAGATCTTCGTGGTGGCGGACTTCTCGACGGGGTCGGCGGCGAGGTCGTCGGCGACCCCGTCGGCGGCCCGGTGCTCGGGCGCGTCCGGGACCTGGTGGAACGACGCCGCCTGCGGCTGCATCCGCGCCTGGACCGGCGGGCGCTGCGCCAGCCCGCCCGCGGAGAACGCGGGCATGATCGTGGTGGTGGCGGTGAACAGCAGCAGCGCCGCCACGACGAGCCGGTGCACGAGCGACTGCGTCCCGCCCGCGAGGGGCACCCGCGCGGGGACGCCGACGCCGCGGATCCCCGCGTACAGCTCGACGGCGACGCACACCGCGAGCTGCAGCCAGGCGAGCCACACCAGCGCCACCAGGATCGCGATCAGCGAGCCGGGGCCGATCTTCCGCGTGAGGTCGGACGCCGCCGGCACGTGGTCCGGCAGCGGCGACCCGAACAGCGCCAGCAGCGCGAACGGGACGCCGATCACCAGCGCGGCCAGCGCGATGACCGCGCCGATCCCGGCCAGGACGTCGCCCGCGCTGCGGCGCCCGTTCACCCGGACGGGCGTTCGCCGATCCTGCCGCGTCACCATCGCGTCCCTGCCGTTTCCCCGGACGTGGCCCTCATCGTAAATCCGTTCTCGCGCTCGATCACGGCCCATTTCCTCCGGTGACCGGGCGGGCGGTCGCGCCGGAGGTCAGCTGGAACTCGCCGAAGCCGGGGATGATCCCGAGCAGTTGCGGCTTCACGCTGATCTGGACGGTGACCGCGACCTCCTGCTCGTCTGCGTCGCACCGCGACGCGGTGACCTCGTCCGGGTAGGCGGCGAGCAGGTCGCACGCCGCCGCCCTGGCCCGGCCCGGATCGAGGACGGGCTCGCCGGTCTCGCGGAGCGCGTCGGTGTCGATCTGGTTCGCGCCCGCGCGGGCGGCCTGCTCGGCCATGTCGGCGGCGCGCTGCCGGGCGTGGATGGCCAGGCCGCCGTCCACGAGCAGCCCGGCCAGCAGCAGGACCACCGGCGTGAACAGCACCGTGTACATGGCGATGGTGCCGCGGTCGCCGCGGCCGGCGGTCCTCATGGCGCGGTCCTCATGGCGCGGCTCCCGGGTCGTCGGCGCCGCCCGCGTCCGTCCCCCGGTCGGTGAAGGTGTCGACGGGCGCGATCGCGTGGCCCTGCAGGCGCTTGCTGCCGGGCAGCCCGATGAACGCGAGGTCGCCGAGGTCGACGTCGCAGGTGACGGTCACGCCGACGCGCCCGCCCGGCCCCCAGTCGGACACGTCGGTCTGGACGCGGGGGCCGCCCGAGCACCAGCCGGTGCCGCGCATCCCGGCGGCGGCGGTGTCGGCGGCGAGGTCCCGCGCGGATCCGGGGCTGCGGGCGATGGACGCGGCGCGGGCGGCGTCCCGGGCCGCGCCGTCCACCTGGCCCTTCGCGTCCACCATCCGCCCGGCGCCCGCGAGGAACAGCAGGAACGCGACGAAGACGGGCGTGACGATCACCATCTCCAGCGACATCGATCCGCGGTCCCTCACCGGCCGGCCCCCCGCTGGCAGGCGGTGCCCGACCCGACGTCCGGGCGGAAGCACTCGATCGGCCCCTGCGAGCGCTGCGACACGTGGAACGTCATGAACGGGACGACCTGGACCGCCTCGCCGCTGACCTCCACCCACCGCTCGTCGTTCTCCTCGCCGACCCGCACCTGCAGGCCGCTCAGCAGGTCCGGCCCGATCTCGCGGACCGACCCGGTCGCCTTCGCGGACGCCGCGCCCTCCCAGCCGCCGCCGACCGGCGACGTCCGCGCGACGCGGGCGCCCGCCTGCGCGGCGGCCAGCGCCACGTGCCGGGCGTGGAAGACCATGGCGAACTGCACGACGACGAGCATCACCAGGATGAGGATCGGGGTGAGCATCGCCCACTCCATCGACGAGACCCCCGCGTCCGACCGCGGCCGGGACGCGAGGCGCTGCCGGGCCCGCATCGCCGCTCAGCCCGTGTTGATGCTGTTGGCCTTGTCCTGGATCTTCTTCTGGATCACCGCGCCGATGGTGATCGCGATCAGCGCGAGGATCGCGGTGATGATCGCCCACTCGATGGCGGACGCGCCGCGGCTGCGCTCCTCCTCGGCGCGCAGCCGCGCCAGCCGGGCGCCGAGCACGGCGCGCAGATAGGCGACGGCGGGATCGTTCAGGGGGTTGAGCGGATTCATCCAGACACCTCCACGGGGGTTCGGGCGGGCCCTGGGGTCATGACGCGAGCACCCGCATCAGGGCCGGATAGGCGAGGAAGATCAGGAATCCGGCGCAGAGGAACAGCTGCGCGACGAGCATCGACTGGGACCGCTCGCCGGCCTTGCCCTCCAGCTCCGACAGCTCCCGGCTGCGCATGGACGCGGCGCGGGCGGCGAGGGACTTGCGGATCTGCGCGCCGTCGTCGGAGACGAGCGCGAGCGCCCCGGCGAGGTCGCGCAGCTCGGCGATGTCGAGCTCCTCGCCGAGCCGGCCGAGCGACTGCCAGGGCGTCTGCCCGGTGATGCGGGCGTTGGACAGGGCGTCGCGGATGCGGAGCATCGCCCAGCCCTCGCCGACGCCCGCCGCGGTCATCAGCGCCTCGGGGACGCCGCGCCCGCCCGCCAGGTTCATCGAGACGAGGTCGAGGAACGCGCCGACGACGTGCCGGAAGTCCTGCCGGCGGGCCTGCGCCTCCTGCCGGAGCTGCATGTCGGGGAAGAAGAAGAACAGCGCGGCGAACAGCACGCAGATCCACGCGGGGACGGCGACGGACGAGCCGAGCCCGAGCAGCGTGAAGTACGCGACGATCAGCGGGATGAACAGCAGCGCGGCGGCGGGCAGCAGGAACTTCGTGGCGAGGAACGCCTCCAGCGACCGCTCGGTGATCGCGAGGTCGGCGCGGACCGACCGGAGCCGCCAGCCGCGCGCCTCGCAGAACCGGGCCAGCTCCCGGCCGACCTTGGCGCGCATCCGGCCGGCCCGCTCGAACCCGGGCGCCGTGCCGCGCCCCCGCGCCCCGGCGGCCCCGGGCCGGCCGAGCTGCTGCTCCTCCAGGTCGCGGCGGCGGGCGGCGTCGAGCGCCGCCATCCGGGCGGCGAGGCCCGGCCGCGCCGGGAACAGCGCCCGGACGAGGACGTAGAGGCCGAGGCCGACGACCGCGCCCGCGATCATCGCGGCGTTCACGGCGCGCCACCCCCTCCGGCGTCCATGGTGTGCCGGCCGCGCAGCGGGAGCTCCCGCTGCTCGCCGCCCTGCCAGCCGGCGACCGTGCTCGGCACCTCGCCGGGCACGCCCGGTTCGGCCGGCCTGCGCGGCTCGCTGAGGAACCGGCTCGGCAGCTCGTACCGCGACAGCCGCCGCAGCCACAGGAACGCCGCCCCGTACAGGGCGACCACGACGCACAGGACGAGCTGCCCGAGGAAGTCGTCGTACGGCTCGACGTAGGAGTGGTTGAACACGGCGAGGGCGAGGGCCGTCCCGACGGAGACGGCGACGACGATGCGGACGCTGCGCCGGGTGGCGCGCCGGTCGGCCTCGACGCGGCGCCGCATGTCCAGCTCGGCGCGGGCGGACGTCGCGAGCGCGCCGAGCATGTCGCGCAGGCCGGGGCCGCGCAGCTTGGCGTTCAGGATCAGCGCGGCGATCACCAGGTCGGCGGACGGGTCGTCCAGGTCGTCGGCGAACCGGCGCAGCGCCTCCGGCATCGGGACCCGGGTGTGCAGCCGGTCGACGAGGTGCCGCAGCGGCTCCCGCAGGGCGGGCGCGGCGGCGCGCTGCGAGGCGGGGATCGCCTGTTCGAGGCCGACCGCGCCGGCGATCGTGTCGCGGAGCGACTCCGTCCAGCCGGCGAGGGCCTCCAGGCGCGCCATGCCGCGCCGCTCCTCGGCGGCGCCGCCGGCCAGCCCGTCCCAGGCGAGGACGAGCGCGCCGGTGCCGGCCGCGGCGATCGGCCACCGGGTGACGACCAGCACGAGGAAGCCGGTGATCACGGCGACGGCGGTGCGGGTGGTGAGGGTGCGGACGAGGTCCTCGCGGCTGCGCCCGCGCGCCGGCCGCGTGCGGGCGGGCAGCCCGCGCAGCGCGACGGCCAGCAGCAGGAGCCCGCCGCCGGCCGCGGCGCCCGCGGCGATCGCGAGCAGGACGTCCGGCGCGTACGTCACCAGCCACCTCCCGCCGACGGGTCGTAGCCGTGCTCGGCCAGATCGGCGGCGCAGGAGATCGGCGCGGACGGGACGGCGTAGCCGCCCGGCCCGAGCGCGAACACCTCCGACGACAGGACCCGCCCGTCCACGCCGGTGACCTCCCGGACGCTGGACACGAAGCGGCGCAGCCGCCCCCCGGACGCGTAGTCGTTGCGCTTCTCGATGAACACGACGAAGTCGATCGCGCCCGCGATCAGCATGTGCGTCGCCTCGACCGGCAGCCGCTCCTCCGACTGGATCGCGTACGTGGCGACGCGGTTGAAGACCTCCACCGACGAGTTCGCGTGGATGGTGGACAGCGACCCGTCGTTGCCCTGCGTCATCGCGTTCAGCATGGTGACGATCTCGTCGCCGAGGACCTCGCCGACGATCACCCGGGACGGGTTCATGCGCAGCGACCGGCGGACCAGCTCCGCCATCGAGATCGCGCCCTGCCCCTCGGAGTTCGGCAGGCGCTGCTCGAACGCGACGCAGTTCGGGTGCAGCTCGGGGAACGCGTCCAGGCCGAGCTCGAGGGCGCGCTCGACGGTGATGAGCCGCTCGTGCGGCGGGATCTCGTTGGCCACCGCGCGCAGCAGCGTCGTCTTCCCCGCGTTGGTCGCGCCCGCGATCATGATGTTCTTGCGGGCGAGCACGGCGGCGCGGAAGAACTGCCCCAGCTCCGGCGTGAACGTGCCGTTGCCGACCAGGTCGGCGAGGAACACCTTGCCGAGGCGGGCGCGCCGGATCGACAGCGCGGGGCGGACGGTCACGTCCATCACGGCCGACAGCCGGGACCCGTCCGGGAGCCGCAGGTCGAGCTGCGGGTTGGCGGTGTCGAACGGGCGCGACGACAGCCCGCTGTAGGCGGCGAGGATCTGGATCAGCTCGACGAGCTCCTCGTCGCTCTCGGCGACCGGCTCGCCCATCACCTCGCGGCCGTCGGCGTAGCCGATGAACACCCGGTCGCAGCCGTTGATGTCGATGTTCTCGATCTCGGGGTCTTCGAGCAGCGGCTGGAGCCGGCCCACGCCGAACAGCGCCGCGTGCACGCCGGCGGCGAGCGCCTCCTCCTCTTCGGCGTTCGGCGGGCGCCGCCCGGAGGTGATCTCGCCGCGCGCGTACTCCTCCAGCACCTGGCCGATGAGCGCGCGGGCGAACTGCCGCTCGTCCTCCCCGGACATCGGCGGCAGGCCGTTCGCCGCGTCCAGCCGGCGCTGCTGCGCCAGCCGGTCGCCGACCTCCTGGCGGAGGCGCTTGACGAGCCCGTGGTCCATCTACCTCCCCTCCTGCGGGACGCCGGCCGGAACGTGCGGGGCCGCCCCCGGGGGCTGCGCGGAGAGCGGCCCGCCGGGCGGCGCGGAAATCGGTGCGGAAGGCGGTGCGGCGGGCGCGGCGGCGGCGAGCCGCCCGGTGAGGTCGGCGGCGACCTCGCGCGCCGACCGGATCAGCAGCGACCGGTCCAGCCGCCCGCCCCACCGGCCGGACAGCAGGTCGGCGCCCTTCGGGTCGAGCGCCAGGCCGCCGAGGACGGTCACCCCGGGCGGCGGCGGGCCCTGCGCCGGGTCGGCCGCCTGGCCGCGGCCGCGCGTTCCGGCGACGATGCGGTCGACCTCGGCGACCGAGCCGCGGAAGTCGCGCGGGTCGGCGAGCACGAGCACCCCGATCGGCGGGCCGCCGCGCAGCTCCCCGGTCAGCGCGGCGACGCGCTCGCGCAGGTGGGCGACCTGTTCGAGGGTGGCGCGGGTGAGCAGGACGACCATGTCGGCCTCGCGCAGCAGCTCGATCAGCGGGGTGCCGGCGCCGAGCCGCCCGCAGTCGGCGATCACGTCCACCGGGGCGAGCCCGGCGAACGCGCGGCCGAGCGGCCCCCACAGCCACGTCATCGCCTGCGCCTGCTCGGCGTTGGTGATCCCGACGAGCACGTCGAGGCCGCCGACGAGCCGCTGGCAGTGCTCGGCGATCTGGTCCGGGCGCAGGCCGCGGCGGGCCGTCGCGGCGAGGCTGAGCAGCCCGCGGGACGGGTTGAGCATGCCGCCGTCCCCGTCGCCGCCGTCCGGCGGGGCGGCGGGCAGCCGGTACACGAGGTCCCCGCCCGCCTGGTCGCACTCCGCGACCAGCACGGGACGCGGCCACACGGCGCCGAGCGCGACCGCCGCGGTCGTGACGCCCGGCGCCCCCTTGTCGGCCGCGAGCGCGATGAGTGCCACCGTCAGTACCCGCCCGTGCCCTGGCCCTGCGTGCCCGGCCCCTGCGTGTTCGGGTTCGGCGTGCCGCCCGGGACGGGGTCGACGCCGCCTCCGGGCTCATCGCCGGCGGGCTTCCCGGACGGCGCGGCCGCCTTCGTCCCGGCCGGGATCAGCGCGATCGCGACCGCTCCGGCGGACGCCGCCTGCGTCACCTGCGCCGCGTCCGCGGGCAGGACGGCGACGTCCACGCTGGTCTGGTCGGAGCGCAGCCGGGTGGGGCCGCCGTCGTCCGCGGCTCCGACGGCGACCACGACGGCGTCCTGCGCGAGGACGGTCCCGGCGCGCGGGCCGCCGTTCTGCCCGCCGCCGACCGCGTACAGCGCGACGCGGCTCCCCTCGATCACCTTGGCGGACGGCATCTGGCCGGCCTTGAGCGCCAGCCCGACGATCACCCGCCCGTTCTCCGGCGCGCTCTCCGGGCTGATCATGCCGTTGGTCAGCAGCGCGCCCTTCACCAGCGGGACGGCCGCGATGTACCGGGTCACCCTCTCCCGCTCCGACCAGGCGAGGTACTGGATCCCGGTGTCGCCGATCTGCACCTCTTCCAGGGCGCTCGCCGGGATCGGCTGCCCGGCCGCGACCGGCTGCGCCACGCGGATCGCCGACACCCGCTCGCCGCTCGCCATCACCAGGTAGGCGCTGGCGAGGGCGCCGCCGAGGATCAGCAGCACCGCGAGCGCCGCCAGCGCCGGCTTGCGCTCGCGCGGCGAGCTGGGGAGCCGCTGCCCCCCGGAGGTGCCGAGCCCCGACCGGCCGAGGCCCGCCGCACCGCCGGGCGAGCCCGCCGCGCCACCGCCGGAGACGGTCGACTGGTTGGCCTTCATCGCGCTGCCCACGCGCTCCTTCCCGCCCTCCCGCCGGACCCCGTCCTGCGGGATTCCGCGACACCGAGCGATCCATGCTTGCGGGGTCGGCAAGGTCACGTCAATGGATTCGGTCGAGTCAAGCCGTCCCATATCCGGCCGAACCGCGGTGACCTGCGAATTCATTGATCACATGGTCACTTACCACCAGTCACATCCGTCACTGACCACATGCTGGACACCTCCGGAGCGCCCGCGCCGTCACGGTTTCAGGCCGATGAGGCGGCCGAGCAGGGCCACCGAGTGGTCGAAGTAGGCGGCCCGTTCCTCGATCACACCGTTGAATTGCCCGAACACTTCAAAACTGACCGTCCCGTACAAACCGGCCCATGCGGTAAAGGCGCGGGCGATTACGTCGTCGGGGAGGTCCATGGTGAGCGCGTCGCGCGCGCGGGCCAGGTCGGCGGCGATCGAAGGCGGCGCCGGCGGGCACGGGCCCGCGGGGTCGAGCGCGCCGGCGGCGTGGGCCTCGGTGACGATGCGCGTGAACACGACCGTGTCGCGTATCGCGGCGGGGACGGTGTCCTGCGGAGCCTTGTAGCCGGGCACGGGCGACCCGTACAGCAGGGCGTACTCGTGCGGGTGCTCCAGCGCCCACTCCCGGACCGCCCGGCACACCGCGAGCCACCGCCCGGCGAAGTCGCCCGCGGCGGCCTTCGCGTCGGCCCGCTCGACGGCCTCCCCCACGGCGTTGTAGCCGTCGATGATCAGCGCGGTCAGCAGGTCGTCGCGGCTCGGGAAGTACCGGTAGATCGCCGACGACACCATGCCCATCTCGCGGGCGACCGCGCGCAGCGACAGCCCCGCCGCGCCGGCCGTCGCCAGCTGCCGCCTCGCGATCTCGGTGATCTCCCGGATCAGCTCCGCCCGGACCCGTTCCCGTGCCGTACGACCTGCGCTCATGGTCCGAGACTAACAGAGCGGGGCACTGAACCGAGAGCACTGCTCTTGACATCGGTGCTCTCGCGAGAGAGCATTGCTCTCGTCACAGAGCACTGAACCAAGGAGGCGGCCATGCCGGACCTGGCGACCCTGCACGACGAGTACGCGCTGCGCGGCCGGATCGACGAGGCCGCGCCCGTCACCAACACGTCCAGCACGTGGATCGACGCGCCGCCGGCCCGGGTGTGGGCCGTCCTCGCCGACCTGCGCGGCTGGGAGGCGTGGGCGCCCGGCTTCAGGCTGCGCGCCCTGGACGCCGTCGAACCGGGCCGCGAGTTCCGCTGGAGCCAGAACGGCACGCCGCTGCGGTCCCGCTTCGCCGTGGTCGACCCTGAGCGCGAGCTGAGCTGGACGGGCAGCTTCCTCGGCTTCTACCGCGCCGTGGACCGCATGGTGCTGGCGCCGGAGCGCGGAGGCACCCGCGTGACCCTCCAGGAATCGCTGGACGGCCCGCTCGTCCGCCTCATCTACGGCCCGGACAAGCTCCGCGCCGGCCACGAGGCCCGCCTGGCCGCCCTGAACTCCCACATCGGGAACCGAGCCCGGCCGTAGCAGGGCTCGCGCCCGCCGCGTCCGGCGAGAACCAGCAGAAGGAGAGACACCATGGGAAAGCACGTGATCGTCGGAGCCGGGCAGGTCGGGGTGCACCTGGCCGAGCGGCTCATCGAGCGCGGGCACGACGTCGTCGTCGTGACGCGGTCCGGGTCGGGGCCCGCGGGCGTCGAGCGGGTCGCCGCCGACGTCGCGGACCGGGCCCGGCTGACCGAGGTCGCCAAAGGCGCCGACGCCATCTACAACTGCGTGAACCCGAGGTACAACCGGTGGCCGCAGGACTGGCCGCCGATGGCGTCGTCCTTCCTGGGGGCGGCGGAGGACACCGGCGCGGTGCTCGTGACGCTCGGTTGCCTGTACGGGTACGGGCCGGTGGACGGGCCGATGACCGAGGACCTGCCGCTCGCCGCGACGGGCGTCAAGGGACGGGTGCGGGCCAAGATGTGGCAGGACGCCCTGGCCGCGCACGAGGCGGGCCGGATCCGGGCCACCGAGCTGCGGGCGTCCGACTACTACGGGCCGCGCAGCACCGACCAGGCGTACATCGGCGAGACGCGGTTCGTGAAGCCGCTGCTGGCGGGAAAGCGGGTGCCGTACCTGAGCGACCCGTCCGTCCCGCACGCCTGGACCTACCTGCCGGACGTCGCCGAGGCGCTCGCCATCGCGGGGACGGACGAGCGGGCGTGGGGCAGGCCGTGGCACGTCCCGACGGGCCCGGCCGTGTCCACGCGGGAGGTCGCCGAGCGGCTCTGCGCCATCGCCGGCGCGCCGGAACCGCGGGTCTACGAGGTGCCGCGCGGCGTGTTCAACGCGCTAGGGCTGTTCTCGCCGATGATGAGGGAGCTGCGCGAGACCCGCTACCAGTTCGACAAGCCCTACATTCTGGACTCTTCCGCGTTCCAGGCGACGTTCGGGTTGGCTCCCACACCGCTCGACGACGCCCTCAGAACGATCGTCGCCGCCTACCGGGAAACGGCGGGGGCCGGTAATTAAGCTGAACGGGAATTCCAGAGACGTCGGAGGCTCGGATGCGGATCTCGTTCACGGCGCTGACCGGCGAAGGACCTCGCGATGTCGTGATAAATGTCGATTCCGAGGTCACCGTGGGCGGGGTCGCGCAGTCCCTCGCCGCCACTCTGGACGGCCCCGCGCCCGCCCTCACCCCCCGGTTCTCCAAGGCGGCCCTGCTCGCCAAGGACGGGCACGGCCCGCGCCGGGCGCTGTGGATGGACGGCCGCATGCTCGACCCGCAGGCCCTCGCCGTCAAGGAGCTGCGGGACGGCGCCGTCGTCGCCGTCGAGCAGCGCGGCGCCGCCGCCACCGTGCTCGCCGAGCCGACCGGCCTCGTCGAGGTGCGGGTCGTCGGCGGCCCGGCGGCCGGGTCGGTGCACCGGCTCGGCCTCGGCACCAGCACGATCGGGTCCGGCCAGGACGTCGACGTGGTGCTCGACGACCCGTCCGTCCCGGCCCGGTCCCTGCGGCTCACGGTCGGGCGGGAGGCCGTCGAGGTCGAGCCGTCCGCGCTGACGATGCAGGGCTCCGCCGCGCTGGACGGCACGCCGCTCGGCGCGAAGACGATCTGGCCGGCCGGCGCGATGCTGACGGTGGGCGGCAGCGTGCTGACGCTCGCGCCGAGCACCGCGCCCGACACCCACCTGGAGCCGCTGCCCGGCGGCGGGCTGGCGTTCAACCGGCCGCCGCGGCTGCTCCCGCCGCCCCGGGTGCGGACGCTGGACGTCCCGAAGCGCCCCGAACGCAACCCGCGCGAGCGGCTCCGGCTGTTCGGCGCGCTGCTGTTCTCGGCGTTCGGGCTCGTCATGGCGTTCGCGCTCGGCCAGTGGTGGTGGGCGCTGTTCGCGCTGGCCTGGCCGGTGATGACGCTCGGCGAATGGGTCGGCGACCGGCTGCACGGCCGCAAGTCCTACAAGAAGGCGCTGAAGGAGTACCACCGCAGGACGGGCGAGTTCGACGGCGAGATGGAGCGGCTGCGCCGCGAGGACGAGGCCGAGCGGCGCGCCCTGCACCCCGACCCGGCGGAGGTGCTGCTGACCGCGACCGGGCCGCGGCGGCGGCTGTGGGAGCGGCGCCGCGACGACGCCGACGCGCTGCACCTGCGGGCCGGCCTGGCCGACCTGCCCGCCCGCATCGAGCTGACCGGCGAGCCGGGCGAGGTGCGGATCCCGGCGGCCCGGCAGGTCCCGGTGGTGCTGCCGCTCGCCGACCTCGGCGTCATCGGGCTGACCGGCCCGCGGCACGCGTCGCGCGGGCTGGCGCGGTGGCTCGTCGCGCAGGCCGCCGTCCTGCACAGCCCCCGCGACCTGTCCATCGTCGTCCTGTCCGCCGACCAGCGGGCCGGCAACGAATGGAACTGGGTGCGCTGGCTGCCGCACTGCGCGCCGCGCGAAGGCGAGGACTGCGTGGCCCTCGTCGGCACCGACCCCGAGTCGGCCGCGCACCGCGTCACCGAACTCGCGATCCGGGTGACGGAGCGGCGGCGCGCCGCGCAGTCGGAGTCGTCGTTCTTCGGGCGGGACGGGGCGCCCTCCGCCCCGTACAACATCCTGATCGTGCTGGACGGAGCGCGCGCGCTGCGCCGCATACCCGGCATGCCGATGCTCCTGTCGCGAGGCGCCGAGTACGGCCTCTACGCCATCTGCATCGACGACGAGGAGCGGCTCCTCCCGGAGGAATGCCAGGCCGTCGCCGCATGGGAGCCGCAATGGCCGTCACTGGTCCGGCTCCAGGGGCAGGGGCTCGAAGCCATCGGTCCCGTGGTCGCCGACCAGGTCTCGGCGATCTGGTCCGACCGGGTGGCGCGCGCGCTGGCACCCGTCCGGGACGTGTCCCGGGAGGACGCCGAAGACGCGATCCCGGCCGACGTGCGGCTCCTCGACGTCCTGGACATGCCCGAACCCACGGCCGAGCACATCCTCCAGTCGTGGAACCGGACGGGCGGGCGCACCACCCGCGTCCCCATCGGCCTCGGCTCGGGCCGGCCCTACGAGATCGACCTCCGGACGGACGGCCCCCACGCGCTCATCGCGGGCACCACCGGCGCGGGCAAGTCGGAGCTGCTGCAGACGCTCATCGCGTCCCTCGCCGTCGCCAGCCGCCCGGACGAGATGACGTTCGTCCTCATCGACTACAAGGGCGGCGCCGCGTTCAAGGACTGCGCCGGCCTCCCGCACACCGTCGGCATGGTCACCGACCTGGACGGCCACGCGACCGAGCGCGCCCTCGAATCCCTCGCCGCCGAGCTGCGCCGCCGCGAGGAGATCCTGCTCGACGCCGGCGCCAAGGACGTCGACGACTACAACGACCTTCGGATCACCGACCCGCGGCTGCCGGCGGTGCCGCGGCTGGTCCTCGTCATCGACGAGTTCGCCGCCATGGTGACCGAACTGCCCGACTTCATCACCGGGCTGGTCGACATCGGGCGCCGCGGCCGGTCCCTCGGCGTGCACCTGATCCTCGCCACGCAGCGCCCCGCCGGGGTCGTCACCGCCGACATCCGCGCCAACACCAACCTGCGGATCGCGCTGCGCGTCACCGACCCGGACGAGTCCACCGACGTCCTCGACTCGCCCGACGCCGCGCAGATCTCCAAGTCCACGCCCGGCCGCTGCTACGTCCGCTCCGGCGTGGCGGCGCCGCAGGCCGTGCAGTCCGCGCGGATCGGGGGCCGCCGGCCCGGCGCCGGCCCCGCCGCCGGCCCGACCGTCCTGCCGCTGCCCTGGCAGGGCCTCGGCCACCCGCTGCCCGCGCCCCGCGAGGCCGCCGACGACACCGCGACGGCCACCGACCTGGGCGTCCTCGTCCAGGCGATCGACGAGGCGGCCCGCCGCGCCGGCATCGGCCGCCGGCCGTCCCCGTGGCTGAGCCCGCTGCCCGAGCAGGTCAGGCTGGCGCCCCGCACCGCCGCCGGGGGCTCCGTCGTGGACGTCCCGCCGATCCCGTTCGGCGTCACCGACCTGCCCGCCGTCCAGTCCCGCGAGGAGCTGGCGCTCGACCTGACCTCCGGCGGCCACCTCTACCTCGCCGGGTCCGCCCAGTCGGGCCGCTCCACCGCGCTGCGCACCATCGCCGGCTCGCTGGCGGTGTCCTGCTCCCCCTACGACGCCCACCTGTACGCGATCGACTGCGGCGCGAACGCGCTGCTTCCGCTGATCTCCCTGCCGCACTGCGGCGCCGTCGTCACCCGCGACCAGCTCGACCGCTGCGAACGCCTCCTCACCGCGCTGGCCGCCGAGGTCGCCCGCCGCCAGCAGCTCCTCGCCGAGGCCGGCTTCGCGTCCCTCGCCGAGCAGCGCACCGCCGTCGCCGCCACCGACCGGCTCCCCTGGATGGTGCTGCTCCTCGACCGCTGGGAGGGCTTCCTCGGCGCGTTCGAGCACTACGACTACGGCCGCCTCGTCGACCAGGTCATCCGCCTCCTGCGCGAGGGCGCCGCCGTCGGCCTCCGCGCCGTCTTCACCGGCGACCGCTCCGGCCTCGGCGGCCAGATCTCCACCGTCTTCGACCGCCGCCTCATCCTGCGCATGGCGGACCCGAACGACTACGGCTACGGCGGCCTCCAGGACAAGCAGGTCCCCGCCGCCATGCCGCCCGGCCGCGCCCTGGAGCCCACCACGCCGGGCGCGCCGCCGCGCGAATCCCAGATCGGCCTGCTGGGGGACGACCCGTCCGGCACCTCCCAGGTGGCGGTCCTCCAGGAGATCGCCCGTACCTGCGTCTCCCGCTACGGCCGCCTCCCCCGCCGCCGGCGACCCCTGCACGTCGACGAGCTGCCGGTCCGCGTCACCTACCGCGAAGCCATGTCGCTCGACCCCGAGTTCACCGCCCCGTCCCCGCTGTGGGCCCTGGTCGGCGTCGGCGGCGACACCCTCGCCCCCGTCGGCATCGACCTGCTGAACGAGGGCCCCGGCTTCGCCGTCGCCGGCCCGCCCCGCTCGGGCCGCTCCACGACCCTCCGCACGATCGTCCACTCCCTCCTCGACCCGTCCGTCGGCGGCGGCCTGGTCCCGGTCGTGCTGATCACCCCCCGCCGCTCCCCGCTCCGCCTGCTCTCCAGCCGCCCGGGCGTCCTCGGCCTCCTCACCTCCGACGCCGACCCGGACGACCTCGCCGAAGCCATCGGCGACGAGCACCGCTACGCCGTCGTCGTCGACGACGCCGAACTCCTCGACGAGACGGACCTGGACGACGCCCTCCGCGACGTGCTGCGCACGGCCCGCGACGGCGAGCACGCCGTCGTCATCGGCGGCACCACCGCCGACCTGGGCCGCGGCTACCGCGGCTTCCTCTCCGACACCCGCCGCTCCCGCTCCGGCGTCCTGCTGTCGATCGACTCCCCCGACGACGGCGACCTCTTCGGCCTCCGCCTCCCCCGCAACGCCCCCCTGGGCGGCCCCACCGGCCGCGGCCTCTTCGTGGCCACCGGGGTCACCACCCAGATCCAGGTGGCCCTCCCACCCCCCGCCAACACCGACTGATCACCGCCGCCGCCGGTAGTCCACGGTCCCGAACGACGGATCCATCCACTGCGCGACCTTCTCCGGCTCCGGCCCGCCCTTCGCCGACCGCCACACCCAAAAGAACACCACCACGAACGCCACGGACAAATAGAACGCATAAGCGGCGCCGTACATGAGCTCGTACTCCGCACCGCCCGGTTCGAAAGAGAAGGCCAATGTCGAAACGACGGTGACGCAGCCGACCAGCCACGTCACGCACGAGAGCACGCGCGTCGCCGCCGCACTCGCCGCCACTCCCAGCAGAAGCGTGGTCATCATCAGCAGGGGCAGCCAGCGGCTGGGGGCGCTCACGGCCTCCATCGCGCCGAGCTCCCAAAGCACATGAGGCGTGTCGTCCACCTCGACCCACGGCGCCATCGTCCACCCGGTCAGCGCCATGGTGACGGCCATCCCCCACACCGCACACCGGATGCGCCGTTCGAACTCCGCAGCCCGCACGGCAGGCCCTTTACTCATGACGGCCTCACCTCGCACTTGTGGATCTCCCCGAACCGCTTCTCCGCGATCCGCATGAAGTCGAACATGTCCTGCACCGCGTCCCGCCCCCGAACCACCG